>CAZTWW010000007.1:0-39859 GCA_964618165.1 uncultured Candidatus Saccharibacteria bacterium
GTACCACCATTTCCACCGCCAAACGTACCACCATTTCCACCAGCGCCGCCACCTGTACCAGTACCGCCGTTACCACCAAACAATGATCCACCAGCAGTAGCCAGTCCGCTACCAGCCGCTCCGCCAGCACTTTGTGTGCCAGCTCCACCACCATTACTCGCTCCCGATGCTGCACCAGCTCCACCCGTTACCCCGCCACCGACACCGCCAGCACCGGCACTCGTGACAGTTGATGTAGCAGGACGGAGCGCGAAGGTAAAGTGTCGCCCAGCATCAGCACCAAGTGTGGCCTGTGTCATCGTCGGAACACTTTGTGGCCCGGCCGGTGAAGTTGGTGTTCCATCGTAACAGAGGAAGATTGAGTTATCGTTACCATTGATATTACTTGCATAAAAATCAGCCACCACACCGCCCGGTATAGTACAGACACCGCCCGCTGGTCCCCAGGTGTTATCATCAAGCGCGCCTCCGACAAAAATCGGCATCGCATTAGGTACTGTTGTCGTAATACCAGAACCGGTAAAGAGCACGTTCGCAGCTTGAGCAGTGTTCGCACTGCGCGTATCAAACGGGTCACCAAATGGTGTCACACCACGGAACGCCCAGATACGTGCAGTATAGGTATCAGTGGCTGGTCCAGCGAAGGTTGGGTTCACTGGCGTTGTTGAAGTGGCACGATAATACCAAACCGATAGTCGCCCATTAGCACCTCCAGCCTGCACCGAAAACTCAGTCCAACCACCACAGTTAGTGGTACACGTATGAACCGTATCTGTACGTGATTTTACAACCGCGATGAGCACATCATCAACAGCCAGTCCGCCTGGTACGGTCGGTGTACAGGTTGCATTATTTGCGAGACATGCCGTACCGACTCCTACATATGAAATACCCCCAGCGCCGGCTCCACCACCGCCACCACCACCGGCAACGAGCAGTGGCGAAGACGAACGATACAATGCCGTATAACCACCGCCACCGCCACCACCGGCTGGCGATCCTGTTACACCCCCATTACCGGCTCCACCGATTCGTACTGTCAGGTTTTCTGCTGGTGTCACCGCTATTGTACCACCAGCAAAACCGCCGCCACCGCCGCTTGCACCTGGCACCCGTGTACCACCAGCACCACCAGCACCACCAGCGCCCCAAGCCTTAACCGTAAGCTCTGTCACACCAGCTGGTACGGTAAACGTCGTTGTACCAGTAGTATCAATTACTGCTTTTTGAGTAATGAGACCCGAAGAAACAGGTGAAGTTTTACCAACTTGCAGGACCCCGTTTACTGCAATAGCGACTGTTCCAGTTGCCATTGGTGTCGTCTGATCATATTCAAAGGCAGTACCTGAAACAATAATTCCCTCAGACCATTCCACTTGCCAATCATTGAGCGCAGGACAATCGCCGAGCGAACACTGTAAACTAGCTTCAAGTTGTAAGGTAGCGTACAGACTCGTATCAAGACTCGAAATATCAATAGGACCATCAGTGAATCCAGCAGCGTTACCCGCAATCGCACTATTCGGAACCAACGTAAAGACACCAGGTGCGGATTGGTAGTAGACGCGGTAGCGGATAGTAGAAGCCCCTGGTGTCACATCAGTCCAATTAATACTTTGCCAACGTGGACCATCTCCATCAGCAAACTCTATAGGCGTTGAACGGACAACACCCTCAGTAAAATTAGGGAAAATTTGCGCAGCCATGGCGATTGACTCATGGAATGGTATACCGGTCACTGACGGCACACCACTTATCGTCTCTTCAGCCTGCCAAGCAGTACCGTTCCAATATGAGAATTCATAACGATCAGCAGGAGCCACTCCTTCGTCACGAAGCGACATCATCAAGATCAATCCATCGGCAGTACGTATCGTCTGAGTTGTCCAAGCATCAGTAAGCGTACCGAGTGGTAACTCACCAGAATAGCTCGAGGTAGCATAGAATTGATAGCGCACATCAGCCGTGTCTGAATATGGAATCATGAGGTATCCTTCGCGACCTGGAGTGGTCTCAAACTCACAGCTTACAGGACGTCCGGCTTGACTATTTCCGGTTGCCTCAATCAGTGTTCGACTATCCCAGGCTGCCCCGTTCCAAAAGACGTTACTAATTTGCCCATCTTGGTCAATGTTACAAAGCGCCAGTCGATCTGTGTTCACATCACGCTTCAAGACCGCGTGCTCGAAGTCATCTTGCATAGGATTTGAGAGAACGCCACTCCAACTTGAACCGTTCCAAGTGTTGTAGAGGAAACTGGCATTACCATCGTCTGAAACTACTACCACCGCTTGATTACCAGACGCCTCATACTCAACGGCAATACCCTCATTCGCAGCCTCCGCCATGTTACCAAATTGCACTGCATTACCCCACGAAGCACCATTCCATACGAGCGCTTCGTAGTCTGGTGTACCGGTAATGCCGTGACGAAACACTGCAATGAGTTCATCCGAAGTTGGATCAGATGCGAGTTTGACGTACTCACAATTAGCAGCTTTTGTCAGCGGAATTGATGTTGTCGCTGACCAACTTGTACCGTTCCAGGTGGTAAAGATTGCATCCTGACCATCACAACTCACCGCAACGAGGTCTCCCGAATTTGATTCGTATGCAATATCAACAGCACGGAGATTAGTGTTCGCAATCTCTGTCTGTATTTCGAATAGATCACCCCAGGTGCCCGAACCAGCATCAAATATCTGCAGATTAACGTCACCATCAGTACCAAGTGTCGCAAGTGCGTATTCATTACGCAGTGGCGCTGCCTGCAATACTGTCCATTCGATAAAAGCTCCGACTGAAAGGGCACTCTGCGGATCACTCCATTCAGCCCCATTCCATAAGCGATATCGTGGTGTGAGGGTGGTTGATTCACCATACACAGTCATTGCACCATTCACAATAGTCGTCACCTCAGCAGAGCCGGCTGTCGTCTGAATCGTAGTAAGATCGTTGGTAGCAAACTGCTCACCAGTTGTTTGGAACCAAGTTGAAACATTAAGTGTTAAATCTACCGTGAAGCTGGTTGGTTCACTCCAATCTGAGTAGGCATTTTCACCGGGGAGAGGGTCGCGTGCACGGACACGCCACCAGTACGTAGATCCATTCGTCAGTGCGGACTGTACCGTATAGACAATCGTCTCACCTGAGTTAAATGGTGAAGTGTCGGCTGGAGTAGCATTATTTACAAAGCCAGCATCAACACCCGACAATACTGTCGTTGGTGATGAGAAGGATGCATTGGTATCAATTTGAATTTCATATTGGAGCGCATCATTTTGAGGGTCGCTTGTCACAAACCAGAGCTCTGGAGTAAGCGTATCAACCTTAGCATTATCAAATGGGTCAGCATGTATTGGCGGCTCAATACGGAGTCCCCACGTTACTGACCAACTCTCGAGTCGCGGGAGGTTACTATCACCCGTAAGTACAGCCCGGACACGAAGAGTGTGGTATACCTCCACATCAAGATTAAGGAGACTTACGCCAGTCGTATCAAAACCAGCAGCATTACCTGGAAGTACGGTATCTGGTACCAACGCCCATTCACTACCAGACACGAGATACTCGATTGAGTACTTAATATCACCAGTTGATTCATTGTCCGTGAACAATAACTCCCCCCAGGCGTTACCTGTATCAACATCAGCGAAGCGAATTTCAGAACTGGTGGTAGTCGCCGCAGTAAAACCAGGCGCAATCCGAATATCATCACTGGTGGTCACCACCGCATCAAGTAGTTCATCTGTCGCAAATTGCTCCTCAGTGGTCTGGAACCAGGTGGTAATTGCGGTTGCTGTATTCACGGTGAAGCTGGTTGGTACCGACCACTCACCAGAGGCACCTGATCCGTTGTCATCTTTTGCACGGACACGCCACCAGTACGTTGTGTTATTTGCGAGCGTGACATCTGGAATAAAACGAATCGTTTGCCCCGGTGTATAGAGACTGCGCTCTGAGACATTTGAGAGATTGGTGAACAGTGAGAAATCTGGATTTGAATCACGACTAAAGAGCACTGAACCAAAGAGTGGGTCAGTCGAAACTTCAATTACGTATGACACATCATCATCAAGCTCATCAGCAGCCGCAAACTCAAACCATGGACTTGTCGAAGCGAGTTGTTCATTCGCAAACGGGGCACTATTTTCAGCACGTAACGGTGGAGCATTAGTAATAAGTCGTGGATACTCATCGTATGAGCTAAGAAGCGATCCGTTTTCATAGACGAGACGGAAGCAGTAGTTGGTACTGGCTGCTCCGGCGTTATTCTGGAGCACGAAGTCCCACTCCGCCTGGTTGCCAACCACAATATTATTGAGATTAAGACGAGTTGGATTTTCTTGCTCGTATGTCTCAGCATAATCAGAGCCGGTCAACAACGTCGATGGCAGCGGACGGTTATCGTTCACGATTTCTTCAGCTGACACATCATAAAAGCCGGTTGGGTTTGATTGATTATTCTCCTCAGTAGAAAGCCACGTACCACTTCGTGCCACGGTAGCAATACGGAATTCATCGACGAGTCCACGATGATGATTGCCTCCAGTAGGGTTGTCACTACCAAGCGAAAATCCAGTTAATGCCACATTTGGATCATCTGATGTTCCAATTGAGGTAATGAGCGAACCATCGAGGTAGATACCCATAAAGGTCCCACCCCCACCTTGAGATACTAATCCTACATGAGTCCATTTGTTTCGGTAAGCGGTATAATTAGTATTCACACGACCAGGTGATGCACAGCAGGTACCATAGTCCCAATAGATAACATTGTCTCCCCATGGCGCATGCGTGGCAAAACGTTCATTACCCACTGCCGTAAACCCAAACAGATTCGAGTTCTGCACTTGTGCTGTCGTGACATTATTCCACGCTGTCACCGTTACCGGATTGTTCGTGTTTGGCCACGATAAACTAGCATTGGTGAGTCTATCATTACCATCAAAAAAGATACCATTACCAATAAGTGTGGAAGTACTGTTCGTTGCAGCAATTCCAACCTGCCCAGTCAAGGTGCGACCATTACCGGTACTATCTGTCATTGGACTGGTTGGAGTAGTATCTAAGTGGTATACGGCATAAAAGTTGTTTGACCACACATTATTACGACCATACGGAGCAGTTGCGGCATACCCACTCGCTGATGGATTGCCATAGTAAATATAAAATTCTGAATTAGTGGTAGATGCTAGATTCGCACGGAAATGGAGCTCTCCGCGGTCGGTGGCAGTATTAATTGATACGAGCTCATACGGTAACTCGGTCACTCCATCAATATTTGTCACACGAATATCATCGCCGTCACTTTGCACATTATCAAAGAATACAGCCGGTAAGTCATCGAGGTTTACATAGACTGGAAAATCTGTTAGATCTGCATCCACTAGTGTGTGATCTATAGTAATTTTTACCCGTCGTGTCCAAGCGGCATCATACCAATCAGTATCAATCACAGAGTTGGCATATCCACGCCAGGTAGCAGTCGAACTACCAATTCCGCCAACGTCTCGCCAGGCGAGTGTCGGTGAACAAGTTAACCCTTCGGCATACTGGAGCTTAAAGGCAGCGGTATCAGTCGCCAAATCAATGTTAAGTCCTTCAGCGGCAATACGAAGCCTGATTGATTCATTGATACTAATGGCTTCAGTGGCTGAGATTGGAGTATTTTCAGCCACATCAAAGACACCGAGCGGCCACGCATCTGTTGGGGTATAGAAGCTACCATTCGTATACCAACGATACGCACGTTGGATGAGTTTTGGTTGACGGACCCACGTTACCTCCCAATCATCGAGTGAGGCTGACACCGGACCAGTTCGCGAAATGGTGGCCTCAAGACAAATCTGACTGTAGGTACTCGTACTGAGTGCTGAGATATTAATTGGTGAACTCGTGCTGGTAAAACCAACACCATTCCCTGCCAGTACACCATTTGGTATGTATGTATCACACGTGGTAGTGGCAGTGTACTTTAATCGCACGGTCACATTAGTACCGACTGGCTCTGTGGTAGTAAAACTGACGTCTCCCCACGTTGACCGACCCGGCACCGCACTGAAGGTTATTGGATTGGTGCGAACAATTCCCTGAGCAAAGCTGAAACGTCTGGCCGACATACTAAACGACTCACTTCGTGGATCGACCCCTATCTCTGCTGGATCAGCCTCAATAAGGGTATTAGCTGACCAGCTCGTGCCATTAAACTGACTGACGCGTAGCGGATCAATGCCGTTATTTTCCATACCAGCAGCAATCAGCGTCCCGTTACCAGTACGAAGCATCTGGAGATACCAAAACTCTTCCATATCAGTCAAGTTCAATGGGCCTGACCAGCTCGTGCCATTAAAGAATTGGTACTCGTCGGTGTTGGCGTCACTATACGCAACAGAGAAGTATCCATCTCGACCAGCAAAGGTCTCAAATTCACAGTCAACTGGACGACTTTGCGTTGACTCCGTCGCTGGCTCAAGAATAGTGAAGGTTCCCCAGGCGGTACCATCCCAGATACCAGCATGAATGTCAGCTCCCGCATCTACCAGACAAAAGCCGATTCTATCAGTTCCGACATCACTCACGAGCTGTCCGACTTCAAAGTCGTTTGGCAGTGGGTAGTTAACGTTTGCAGACCAGCTCGTACCATCCCAAGTGGTATACATAAACTCATTATCTCCGGCATCAGTCGAGACAAACATGGCAAGATCTCCCGACTCACTGTACACAACAGACATTCCATCGGTTGCTAGGTTTGTACCCGCAACTCGACCAAGTGTCTTGCTATTACCCCAAGAGGAACCGTTCCACACTAACGCCTCATAGGTGTCAGCCGCACCCTTAATGAGCATAATAATTTCATCAGAGGTCGGATCTGAAGCGAGTCGGATCCAGTTACAGTTACTAGCCGAAGCGACTGAAATCGTGGTCGTGGCAGACCAGGTAGCACCATTCCAAATACTATACACAGGATTCCCGGCCGCACTACAGCTAACGACCATCGCGTCACCAGAGATAGTCTCATAAGTTACACCAATACCGCGTCGCGCTGGTGTATTCACATCAGTCACGAGTTCATATGGAGATGACCAAAGTGTGGTTGATGCACTGTACACTAACGCATTAGTATCTCCATCAGCAGTGAGTGTCACAGCAACATACTCATCTCGAGTGATGCCAGCAGCTGATTCAGTCCAGTAAATTTCTGCTCCAACACTCGGACCATTTACCTCATTGCCCCATGAGGAACCATTCCAAAAACGATACTTTAGTAGCGTGTCTGTCTTTTCACCGTACACCATTACTGCTTCTGTATTTTCTGCAATGTCGACAACCGCACCGTCACCGTCTACTGATGCCACGCCAGTAAGAACGTTTGTTAAGAATTGTGGACCAGTGGTTTGATACCATGACGGTACTGTTTGATTTACATCAACGGTAAGACTCTGCGTCGTTGACCAGTCACCAAATTCATCCGAACCAGTAACATCTTTGGCACGGACTCGCCAATAATAAACACCGGAAGACAGTGCGTCACCACTCTGTAACTGGTAGCGGATACGATTACCCTCTACAAATGGACTCAGATCACTGGTCGATGCGGTATTAAGGAAACCTAAGTCAGTGTCCGAGGTGCGAACAATCGCACCTGCAAAATCACTCGTGGTCGCAAGTTCAAACTGGTAGACAAGATCGGAAGTGCCATCAGGATCGGTAGTACTGAACTCAAAGAATGGGGTCGTCGATGCAAAACGCACATTGTCAAACGGCACATTAAACATAGTTGCGGCTCCCGGTCGGAAGTTAAATTCTTTTTTCTTCCACAACATGAGCATAGCATCGGTACGATCATTAACCACAGTTGTATTTGCGTCCCGTAAGACTGTCAGCGACACGACATCACCTGGAGCTAAACCATCAAGGTTGTAGACCAAGGAACCAGAAGAATCAAGCTGACCACCTGCATTAGTGATGTAGTGAGTCTTCGTTTGCGCTCCTATTACCGGGTTGCCGTTCACTCGCACACCGACGATGACGTTATTGACACCTCCAGTTGAAAAGAGTGCACTGTTATATGAAAGTACATAGTCACCACCTTGGTTGACCGTAATCTGATGAGAGTTAGTCGTGGTTGAGTGTGTGTAAACTCCAGTGTCATACGCTAACTGCGTATTCCAGAGAATTGACTGGAATGGGTCAACATTCCAATTTGCGCCACCGGTCAAATCCTGGCCACGAAGGGCAATAATATCTGATGATGGTAATTTTTGGATATAGATTGAACCAGTAAAGCCCGCTGGAACGGTCGTAGTACCTGCAGCTCCCTCTTGCTCCATTGATATAGAGAGAACCTGACTTGTTGTTGCAGTCACCACTAGTCCTGACCAATGACTTGAAGAACGGTTATCTGCGTTTGCTGTCACAATGAGAGTTCCTTGTGAAAAGACACCACCAGGTACCTGAACTCCATCGAGGAGAACTCGACCAAGCACATTACGATAAGGATTAACTGCGCCAAATGATTCAAATGGCATATTAACAAACACCATATAGGTACCAGGGTCGTTTATGACGATGTCTTCTGGAGAGACAGTATCAGAGTGGAGGAAACCGGTATCTTGACGTGTTTCAATCCACTGCACCTCAGAGGTGGCGGTGTTGAAGCTTGTGGATGCAACCGTTCGTGTCGCAGTACCAGCAAACACACCAAGTGCTTGTGGAATATGCTCTACATAGAGACTAGCCTCACCACTGATAAAGACCGGTTGAGCCGTGTACGAACTAAGCGCTTGAACATACACCTCAACATAGTCACCTTCGTTTAGATCGGTAAGGAGGAAATTACCATGACTTGAAGATTCATTTTGGCGATTGGTAGACAGCGTGTTTGAAATGAGACCACTTCGACCAATGGCTTGTGGTACTACCACACCATTAACGCGAACTTCAAAGCCGACTCGAGACCAGGCAGCAACTGCGTCAGTTCGCTCGAGCGGTAATGTAACTGATACCAGATAGTCACCATCACGACGGATAAATAGTCGTTCAGGGGTAGAAGACGTCGCATGATTAAAGTAGAACGAATCGACTGTACTGGTACTCCAGATAAGCGCCGCCGCACTTGGATCGTTTACATTGGCTCCAATCTGACTACTCGTGGCAGTCAGCCAGGCAGCTGAAGAAATTGCATCTGAAGCAATCTGCCACTGTCGTAACTCTGAAAATCCATCCATATCCAACGGACCGAGTAAATACATGTATGGACTGATATCAGGCGCATCAAAAACGTACGTAAACTGACGAGACTCGCCCTCCTCCATTGTAATATCCGACCAGGTAAGAACGGTGGCGTCAGCAAGTGTCGTGACCACCGCCCCGCTTGTATCAGCAAAGACAAATCCACGAGGTACACGCTCTACGATATCACCGGTGAACGAGCGATTTGCCTTAATGTCGAGCGTGACGGTGTACGGTGCAGGTGGGTAGATACGAGTCGGCGCTGTACGAGTGATATCAAATGGAATATATTCACGAACTTCAAAAGAGTCAGTAATTCTGTGTACCACCTCCCCTGCTACGTTACGATGCTCAAGTTGTACGGTATAGCGACCATACTCACCAGTATCAGTAAAAATTGCTTCATAGTCCGGCTTGTCAGTAACGTTATTCTTACCACAAAAACCAGTCTGAGTGACAGGTATATCACTGATGGTATTACTCGGTGATATCACCTTAAGAGACATATCTGCATCACATATCGTATCACCACGATCGGTCAGTGCAGCTAGATTCAAGATGACTTCCTCATCTTTGAAATACATAGTTTTCTTTGTATTCACCGCCAAGACACCCCAATAGAATTCAAAACTATCAACAACCTGCACCTCATTCTCTTGTACAAAGAGTCGTACTTCATACTTACCTGAAAGCATCTTTTGTGGCTTGGCTGTAAATCTGACTGTCCAGGTTGTATCGTCATTGTATACAACCTCATAAGGAAGAGGCAGAAGCTCACCATTACCATCACGAAGCTCTACACGTCCAACTTCGTAAACGTTTTCGGCAAAGAGTAGGTTAAACATTCTTCGTAAAAATCCTTGTTGCGGATCATAACTCATCGTAAAGCCTGGCAACTCTGAAGAGGTTATATCGAAACTATCGTTATGTAAGGTATGAAACTTTGGTATCGATAGGTCACGTTCATAAGTTATAGCATCACTTGTACTAGCCACAGCTCCAGTTTCGTAAAAAGTCCCAGAGGTAACCTCAAGCCATACACCGTCAAGAAAGGCACCTTCTAGTTGCTCAATAACACCTTCGTAGGTGACACGAACTTGTAACTCAGATAGATTTTTTGTTGCTGGCGGGACATCGAGTGAGACTAGATAGTAGTCACCGTTTATACTATTTGATTGCTCGTCTTCGATGTCGATTACGGTACCAGCGAGCCAAGTCTGTCCATTATCGATTGAGTAAGATACTACAAATCGTTGTAGAGACTCTGAATTTTTTGATTGTGCTGCCATTGAGAGACGAAGCTGTGCTGCATCAAGGAGTGTGCCAGGCTCAAACTCAGGTAGCTCAAAACCAGAAAAAGTCATCGAGCGAGTCACACAACCCTCCTCTGACACACATGGTGTCAATCCAGAGAAAACTTCATCCGCACTATCTACGGTGTCAGCTTCAGTAGTATCGTCTGAGATAACTTCATCTGTAGCCTCGCCCGTATCACCTGATTGCTCGGTACCAGGGTTAGTTGTATCAGGTAAGTTAGCATCGCCCACTTCAGGAGGTGAAGCTGTATCAGACAACACTTCAATGTCGAGAGGATCCTCTATCTCCGCTACCGATGCTTCAATTGGAGCTATATCAACTTGAGTGTTGGTCAATTCATCATTTGGAACTGTCTCAGAAAATTGAGCCCAGGGAAAACGCTCGGTAGTAGTTACAACAGCAAATGATGACACTGGAGTCAGACTACTCACCGGAGAAACTACTTCAGCTGGTTGTGGTGACGTCTCTGGTTCTAGTTGAGTATCTTCTTGAGACGCTGGAGAATCACTACCGGAATCTGTTGGATTCGTATCGCTCGACTCAGATGGAGAAGATGAGGATTCATCTGGTAAGCTACCAGACTCGGTATCAGACGTAGTGACTGGAGCGGTTTCTGTATTTGGCAGCTCTCCGGTACCTTGCTCGTCTAATGTCCCAGACGTATTAGGTAAATCGTCAGCAATAATTGTTGCTGAATTTTGCGATGAGAAGGCTTGATAGAGCGCATCGCCAGACAGATCGGTTATAAGAACAGATTCCAAATTACCCCAACCATCATTAGTGACTTGACCGGGCACAACAACAAGCTGCTGTGTTGAAACAACAGTGTTATCAATTGACGAGTACGCCAAATAGCCACTGATACACACAAATACCAGCAGCGCCCTCCAAGTAAGGCGGTTTAATTTTGGAATCAAATGCGACACAACTCTAACGCCCAAAATTCACATCTTGGGTCATTACAGTATAGCGCGCCAGTTGGTGAGACTGGCGCGCTTATACTCATCTTTATGTGGATTCAGAAGGAGAACTACTTCAGAATCGTTTTTACGTCATTAATTTCCTTTTCAATCAAGGTCTCGGAGACTTCAAGGGCTTGGTTAAGTCCTTCAACTGCCTCTTTCTCTTTCTTTGATAATCTTGGACGTTTCGTTATGAGATTTATTTGGTCATAGATTTCATCACGAAGGGCAGAGAAGATTTTTTCCATTTGGTCTTGAATCTCTCGTGTCTCACGACGAAGTTTATCTTCCCTTAGTTTGTTCTGCTTACGGTCATACCAGATGTAGAGGAACTGCATACCGATAATAAGGAAGAGGAGGCCGAGGAAGATATTACGTCCAGTAAAGTAGTCCCAGATAGTCGTCTCGATGACTACATCAGCTGGCTTAATCCAACCGGCAGTAATCTGCACTGCCACCGTTGCCTCTTTACTGTTACCAGCTTTATCGAACGCTACAACTTTTACGGTGTATGTTCCATCTTCAAGCTCTTTAAGGAGGTAGCCAATCTTGGCTTCGTCAGGAGTAACCCTGATTGGTTCCTTATCAGCTATCGTCATCTCGTAGTAATCAATACCTGAGGTAACATCGTTTGCTTCAAAATTGAGTTGCGGGAATCCGGTTGGAGAATTAGAGATTCGGACATCAATACTGAAGTCTTCCGGCGGAAGCGTATCAATCATGATTTTGCGATTGAGCACCGCTCCCCAACCAACCTGGTTCTTATATTTGATACTCAAGTACTGGATACCATCAGTGACGTTTTCAGCGTTGAGGGCAAATTCTTTTACTGGAGGATTTGTGATGGCTGATTTGGTCAACTCTGGTTGATTCTCAGATGAGGTCGACATCATCACCGCCAACTCATTAACATCAAATGGGATTTCCCATTCAAAGAGTCCGTCCTTAGTGTTGTACCAAACTTCTGGATCAAGGAACGTCTTCGAGCCTATCTCAGGCGCCCGAGGCGGATCTCCAAACACAATGGCTGCATTATCATCTTCCTCCTCTTCTTCAGCTACTGGCTCAGTTGGAGTTGGAGTTGGGGTAGGGGTTGGTGTAGGAGTTGTAGCAGCGGCAACAGTAAATGAACCACCGGTACTCTTACTGTACACATCCGTACCTCGTCCATCGGCTGCAAGCACTGATGCATTGGTAACCGAAACTGCGCCGGTACCTGCCGCCACGGTTCTAAACGTGATACTCACTAGGTTAGACTGAGCCGTGAATGGAGTTGGACTACCACCACCAAAGGAAATAGTACCAGCTGAGTTTGAGAAAGTTGGCTCAGTTGTCCAAAGTGAGAAGACTGAACCTGTCTTACTAACACTGACTACAGAGAGTACAGCGGGATCAAACTTGAGCGACGCCTCAACCGCGTTGACGCTCTGTCCACCCGGAGATACCCGGACTGAAACCGTGAAGGTTTGTCCTGGGGTGTAACTCCCCGTACCAGGAGAGATGAGGAGGTCTGCCGCAAAGGCAACCATTCCGAACGCGAAGAAAAACAGTGTAGCAACAATAGTGGCGATACTGTACTTCAGAGCGGTGGTGATACTCGGTGTTAAGAACATAGGAACTTTCTGACTGCGTTGATAATTAGTTGAGCTTCGTACGACGCCTGTCGGCAACTACTTTCAGCTTTACTTTCTCCTTCTCTTCAGGCTTAAGAAGTGGAAGTACTAATATAAGTACGCCATTTTTAATCTTCGCCTCAGCCTTCTCAATCTCGACACTTTCAGGCAAGATAATGCGACGATAGAATTCACCCCAGACACACTCTTCGGTAAAGAACGTCCCTCGTGGTTTACTCTTCGGGAAGACAAGAAATTCAGGACGAATGCGTCTACCCTCGATAAGTACAATATCCGCATCACCTTCAATAGATACATGTACGTCATTCATATCTGCACCAGCCGCTTGAGCGTAGATAACAATGGTGCGTTCAGTTTGGAACACATCAACATCGAGCTGGGCAACCTTATCGACAGCAGTCTCCTCCTCACTCGACTGCAATGTCTGATCTGACCGAACTCCTCTACCTTTGAGACGTTGTAAAAATGACATAGCTACTCATTCATATTATATATGTATGAGTTGTGTGACGATTACTGTTACCCACATATTTCTCGCGTCGCAATAACATCGTTCAATAACACTTCATTGCTGCGAAACATTTTCTCTTCCGTTTGTGCAAACCAGTATCCCATCCGTCTGTATGGCCACTTTCTCGTCCGTCATTGCGAGCGACAGCGAAGCAGTCTAGGACATGAAAGCGATTCAAGAAGCAAAGTGGTAGTGAGCGGATAATGCCCGCTAGGAGGTCGCATTGCTCGCGGAAATTCGCAATAGTCGCTACGCTCGTTTGCTTATTTTACTCGTTTACGGTGAAAGATAATTTACCGAAGTGAGAGCAAAGAAGACAGGGATATTTGGTGGAGTCTAGCCCGTCCAATTAAAAAGGAGGATAGAAAAGTCCGTCAAATTCACCCGTCCATCCTGACTAATATCTGCTGGTGGGTTTGAATCACCGCCGGCGCTGTTCCACCAGAAGAGTAGAATCGAGAAGTCGGTAAGGTTTACCTTGCCATCACGATTAAGGTCTGAGTTACTCCCGCCGACCGCAGCGGTAGTACCAACTCCATAGAGGGTATATTGCGAGAAGTTACTAAAAAGAATATCACGTTCAAACTTTGCCCGCGCCTTATAAGTACCGCTTGAGAACGTCGCCGTATCAATCGGAAGCGACCAGGCACCATTAGCACCCGCTGTGACGGTATACGATTTACGAGACGCCACACTCTTATCTTTCTCGTTCTCAATCGTCACTTTGGCATTTGGGATTGTATATCCCGAAAGTGTGAGAGCCTGACCAGGATTCACAGGATTTGGCGTCACCAGTATTGAAGGTGGGATATTAATGTTCGAGAGCGCAGACTCACGCGCGCCACTAACCGTAAATGAGGTGCTAAACGTCGATGATTTGGTATTAGCCGAATCAGTCGCAAACACACCGAACGTGTATGCGCCACGGGCTATATTTGAGACTGTTACACTGTAATCACCATTACTATCAGCATTAGCGGTGGCTGCGACCTTACCATCAACAAGTGCTGTTACCTTGGCTCGAGGAGAGGCCTTACCTGAGATAACTACCTGCGCATCCCCACTCCGGAACGGTGCCGCCGAGGACTCGAAGCCGCCACCTGATCCGCCGCCTCCCCCACCGCCAGAACCACCACCTGATCCGCCGCCAGAACCACCACTACCTGAGCTACTTCCCTCAGTTGGTGCAACACCAGACCCCCCGCCGGAGGTACCGCCGGCATTTTCTCCACTCCCGGTACCGCTGTTACCACTCCCGGTACCATCACCACTGTTACTACCTGTGGTATTCGAGACACCGGTCGGGCGAGCATTGACGATGAACGTAATGATATAGTCATCAATATTTTTGTTTCCTTCATCATCAATACACCGAACATAAAAATTGTTGATTGAATCAGGAATGACCTGCACCACTTGGGTATGGTAGATGAGTCCAGTATTACTGAACTGTGAAGTCATCAGTGCATAATCAATGTCTGGATCGAGCGAATACCGACAAACTGAAAACTCATCCGTCTCAAGTGAAAGCTCCACACTAATGGTCGTACCACTAAGCTGACCGCTCGGCTGACCATTAAAGCGGTTTGGTGGCACTGATTCGCGAGTATCGACCGGTCCGACACCAACCTGCTCGACGAGCGCAATCAGAAAGCCAGCATCGGCTATTTCATTGCCTAAATCATCGTAGACGCGAACATCGACCTTATGTGTTCCAACATCGCCCGCATTAATGATTGGCGGCACATCAGACTCGGTAGTCGTGGTACCGGTGGTGGTACTGAAGCTTACTGACCCACGCTCTGCCAAACTAGTATGGTTACCAATTTTAATTTCTATCTGGTTTCCTGCGTTGACACCGCCACTTGTATTGAAGCGATAGCGGATAGCACCTGGAGTACCTGGACTAATGGTGACCTCATCTTCAGTCGAACTTAAGCTTGCTCCAACCGTACGAGGCGAACCATTCACTGAGAGCTCAACATTACGGAGTGCTGAAAAGGTACTACTCCCGATAGTCGTAAAGCCTGCCGGTGGGATGATATCAATATATCCAGCCGGTGGTATCGCTACATCAGTCACAAACGAGAGTGTATGGTTCGCTCCACGATTCGGCGCTGAGGTCGATATCGTATCTTTATACTGTTGAATATTGCGCGCAAAGCTGAGTTCAGGGAGAATCACCAAAACAGCCATACACGAGAAGAAGAGCCCTACCACGAGGAGAAGCCAGCGCAAGCGGAACAGCGCGGTAAACATACTGGTATATTGTACCCCGCCCATCTGTCCACATGAACCACTTCTCCCACAGGTTTATACGATATCTTCAAGCACAAAACCTCCAGCCTGGTGATTCCAGAGACGCGCATACCGCCCGCCATACGCCAGGAGCGCATCATGTGAACCATCCTCTTCAATCTGACCGTCATGGAGCACAATGATTCGATCCATTTCCCGCAACGTTGAGAGGCGGTGAGCAATCGCTATGACCGTCTTCCCCACCATGAGTTGATGGAGGGCTTTCTGGATTTCCACTTCACTTTCACTATCAAGTGCTGAAGTAGCTTCATCAAGTATCAGAATCGGTGCGTTTTTGAGCATAGCTCGAGCAATCGCAATCCGTTGCTTTTGACCACCTGAGAGTTTTACCCCTCGTTCACCCACAAGGGTGTCGTATCCTTGTGGTAAAGCACTAATAAAATCATGGGCATACGCCTTCTTGGCCACCTCAATAATTTCTGAATCTGTAGCCTCTGTGCGTCCATACGCGATGTTTTCACGAATGGTGCGGTGAAAGAGGGCTGGCTCTTGGGGCACAACTGCGATTGCTTGCCGCAGTGACTCTTGTGTAACCGCCGCAATATTCTGACCATCAATAACAATCTCACCCCCATCAAGCTCATATTGCCGTAGCAACAATGAAACTAAGGTCGATTTTCCAGCTCCAGAGGAACCAACGAGACCGACCCGCTCACCTGATGATATTTTGAGCGATAAATCTTTAAAAATAGTGTTTTCACCATAATTGAAGTCAATAGAACGAATATCTATGACACCTTGCTGAACAACAAGCGTCGCTTGAGATTTATCTTGTATCTCATGCGGCTGTAATATCTCACTCAACCCTTCTTCCACCTCACCATGCGTTTTCGCGAGCCCATTAAGGACACGACCAACAAATACCAAACGACCAGTTAATGAGCTAATGAGCGCAATAACAAAAACCAATTCAGCTACCGACGCCGTATCACCACCCCAACCAAGGATGAGGACGTACATCATCGAAGCAAAAAATATGAAGAGGATAAAACTATTGAGCCATTGTGTCGCTTCACTATAGAGCCAACTTTTACGCTGGGCATGTCGCCACCGAACCGAGATAGCCTTCATCTCCGCTACCTCAGCAGTCTTTCCTGCATACTGACGTATCACACTCGCATTACCAATCATATCGGCAATCCGTCCACGTAGCCCTGAACCAATCTGTGCCTGTTCCCTTGAGAGTAGCTTTTTTCGCTTCATCAAGAGCACATTCACGACAATGAGTACGAAGAGCAGGAGCACAAACAACCAGGCGACTGTTGTATCAACAGTAAAGAGGTAGTAGAGGGTGACTAAAATACTCACCACCATACCAAGAATAGTCCATAAGAAGTCATGGACGTATGCCTCAACCCCACTCACTACATTTCCAATCTTATTGAGGAGCGACCCCGCAAAACGATTAGAGAAGTACTCATGCCCATGATCGAGCGTATACGCAGTAAGCACATCGCTGCTATGTTGTCGCACATGAATACTCCACTGCATCCCGAGCACGCCGCTTAGGCGCCACATGTTTGACTCCATGAATACGACAGTTGGATAGAGTAGTCCTAGTAGCAACGCATCATTTACACGACCGCCCTCAACCGCCTCGATAATCCACTTATAAAAGAGCGGGAGTGACTGTCCGACAATAGCCGCAATAATCACGACAATTATGGCCGGTATGACAAACCGGAGATACGGCCTCGACACATAGAAAAAGAAGCGGATTGGCTGGTTTGGGATAAGCATGACGAGTTACTATACCACAATTATCACTATAGAATTATTGTAACGATGAATCATTCTTCCCTTCGGTCATTGTGTGCCAGAGCGAAGCAATCCAGGTTGAGTACAAGGTAATGGTGAGACGCGGATAAAGCGCCTTAGGAGGGCGCTTTACTCGCGGAAATTCGCAATAGTCGCTACGCTCGTTTGCTCATTTCATTTCACACATCGAAAACCAATGCCAGCAGACGAGAACGTTGGTGCAATATTTGCCTGAAGTGCATAGATACCGCCATCTTCCCCGCTCTGATAAAAACCACCACGTACCATGCCAAACAAACCCGAACTACTAGTCCGTACATAATCGCCACCAAAGCTCGAATTTGCTGTCTCATTGGTTTCTACGACTACGCCAGTCGCATCAACAGCAGTCACGTATCCATCTTTAGGTAATAATCGATTGTTATATACACCATCAACTACATCATCACTCACCCACTCCCACACATTACCGACACCATCATAGACCCCAACTGGTGTCTTACACGTCTGTCGCTCACCAGCTGGCAGCGCAGACGACTCATCAAGGACGCAATTTGTCATATCAGTTGCCACCATCATTTCATACCACTCCTGACTCGTTGGAAGACGTTTTTGTGATCGGGCACAGAGCTGACGTGCCTCCTCACGAGCCACAAAACGCCACGGGACGGTGTTTTCGTCTGCTTTTGCTAAACAGGTTGGAACGGCCAGATTTCCTGCTGTTTGCTGAGGATTTTCGGTTAACGCATGTGGGCAGGAGCTATCCGGGCCAGCTTCGTACCGGTCGACACAGGTTACCCCCGGAACAGAATCAACTACCACCATATCATCTGGACACACAGCTGGTGTCACCAACCAATCTGATGCCCGCACGCCAACAAAGGTCACGACCATTGCGCCGAGAATCACAACGGTAAGAACAAAAGTGGTGCGACCCATATACTACATAAAGAGACCAACAATAATGAAATAGACAAGGAGTGTCATGACGTCACGCACCACTGTGGCGACGGGGCCACTAGTGAGAGCAGGATCATACCGCAGTCTGGTAGCCAAAAACGGTATCACGAGAGCTACCACCATCGCCAACAAGAGCGTACTCACTATCGCGGTAAACAACAACGGCACGAGATGTGGTGCCTCAAACCACCAAAGAGTGATACCAGACATCAAAACCGCCAGTACGACCGCCAGCGTCCCTGACACTATCACTTCACGGGTAAAGTATGAGCGGAAGCGACTCACCGTACGGAGATCAGGATCCAGCGCGATGGCGCGTACAAAGATTATCTCGGTCTGAGAGCCGACAGCATCGGCCAGGTATACCACCAAGGGAATGAAGGCGACAATCAGCACGTGCGAAGCCAGGGCTGTTTCGAACTGCTGGACAATAAGTGCCGCTACGAGACCACCCCCAAGACCAAGCAACAACCAGGGAAGTCGTTTACGTATGTGTGCAAGTGGGGTTCCAGACAAAAGTGATTGTTTTGGATCTTCAAAGGTATGGGAACCGACACTCACTAAAGCATCGTGAATTCGACCATAATGGAGAATATCTCGAATAATATCTGGTGTTACAACACCGAGAAGTCGCCCGGATTTATCTTCAACCACCGGCACTGCTTTTAAGTTATGCTCAATCGCGATACGTGCCACCTCCTCTGCTGTTGCTGAGGCAGGCACCGTCACCAGCCTCGCTTTAGCGGCAACAGCCACAATAGTGTGATGTGAATGAATGAAGATTTCTTTAATTGACACAACACCACTCAGCACTCTATCTGGCCCGGCCAGGTAAATGTATGCAATACTCGAAAAGCTCCCAGCGTGTCGACTTAGTAGGTTAATCACTTCACCAACCGTCGCTTTAGGCGATACAACTGGCACATTTTCAACCATACAGGTAGCTGCGGTTTTTGCTCTGTAGTGTGTCGCCATACTGTTTACATTATAAGTCCTTCACACAGCGAAAACCAATTGCCGCACTTGAAAAGTCACTCGTGAGCGTTCCTTGAATACTATACAGACCGCCATCATCACCAGCACCATAAAAACCACCTCGTACGAGCACCGGCGCTTCGGCCTCCTTAGACCACACATAGTCGTTATTAAACGCTAATTGTGGCACAGAACTGGTCTCACGCGGTGTCCCGTTTATGGTAGCGGTAACGTAACCACTTGGAGGCAAGGCATCCGCTGCGACCACATACTCCCAGACGTTACCGACCATATCATACGTACCCACTCCAGAACGACATAAGGTACTATTCCCCGTTCGTGCACGATCGCCAACGAGATTACAAACGTCCTGATTATCAGCAGTTCCAAGTGCCGCCTCATACCATTCTTCCATGTGGGGTAAACGCTTCCCTGTCCGCGCACAGAGCTGTCGTGCTTGCTCAATGGTGACAAACACCCATGGCATCACCCCAGGCTCAGAGACTGGCTCACAATCCGGCTCAGCAAGATTGTTAAACGTTCCTTGGAGCGACGTCGGGTTACCAACCAAACAACCAGGACCAGGTGAAGCTTCATATATATCAACACAAAACCGACCAGATGGACTCACCACTTCAGTCATACCAGCTTCACAACTCGAAACGGAAAGCCACTGTGATAACAGTGTCTCTTGACTACCACGATAGGTGTCACTCGCATCAATACCGAGCGCCGTCAGAAAAACAGCGACTACTCCAATAACGAGACTTTTGAAGATAAATTTCATGAACGTTTTGGTCCAACGCACCGGAATCCAATACCATCCCCGACAATAGATGGGTCATGTCCCGCATGAAGACTATAAAGACCACCGTCAGTACCACTACCATAAAAACCTCCTCGTAGCACAACCGCACGACCGACATCGCTCCGCCAAAGGTAGTCACCACCCATCACAGGAACTGATGATGATGCTGTTCGCACAACGATCCCCGCCGGACTCACCACCTCGATATAACCAGCCTCGGGCAGTAACTCTCCCTGAAGTTTACCAGCCACCACCTCGTCAGCGGTGTATTCCCAGACATTGCCAACCATATCGTAAGCAGAAACTATTGATCGACAATCAGGTCGAGCGCCAGTATCGACAACTTGAGCTATATTGGCTTTAGCGCAGACACCATTGTCCGGCGTACCAAGCGCAGCCTGATACCATTCATTGTTCGTTGGTAAACGACCGCCCCGTTTTGCACACACGCTCGCTGCTTCAGCTTGTGTGATAAAGCGCCATGGTAATACCGACCCTACTGACTGCCCTGTACAATCTCCGTCAAATAAGTTTCGTGTTGTCTCTGCTGGATTTTGTGGATTTTTGTGGAGACAGTTCTCACCTGGACTCACTTCGTAACTGTCAATACAATAATCATACCCAGGCACCAAAACCATACCCTCAATGAGACAACTACTCGTGTCTCCGCCTATCAATCTTCCAACTAATGATGATGAGTCTCCATATAATCTCGTTGCTTCAATGCCAATTGTTGTCAGCACACTACTCACTCCAATCACAATGAGAATCGAACCAATGGTAGTGCGTCTACTCATAAACAACTACGTTCCGAATGACTTATTTTGTAAATCAAACTCCCGTCGTCGAGCAAAATCAAGAACGTAATTAAGCACAATGAGTACCAACTGAATGAAAAGAATAGCCGCTAAAATAAACGTACCTCTATCAATATTCCACGCTCCAGATTGACCAGTTTCAATACCCACTGTAATTTCACGTTGTGCGACTGCCATTTCACGCTCTTGAAGTTCCTTCTCCCGCGCAGTTAAGGCCGCGGTAATCTGATTAAATTCATTTGGTGCAACACCGACAGAGACCCCGACAGCATTTGCGAGATACATCTCGGTTCTATCAGACAACTGTGCGGTTGCTTGACTCAAAAGCCCTGACTCAAACACAAGCACACAGGCCACCACCACCGCACTGATGCGAAGGAGGCTGTGATACGTCGAATGTTCAAGTGAAGACATGGTCAAATTTTAGGCAAACAAAATTAAGAGTATGATGAAGAATACTGCCGTCACGGTCATCATCATGAGGAAGATGAGGAGGAGTGGATTGCCAGCGGCTTGTGAACGCTTCACCAGCTTTCGCCCGCCCATAGCATTATAGTACGAGAGCTTGCGACGAACATAAAGCTTAACTCCAACGTAAATAACGAGGAGAAGAGTTATGAGTACACCGAGAGCAGGTCCGACGATATTCATTGGGAGAATCCAAAACGTGACTGAACTCGACATCGTCTGCTTGGCTCCCTCTTCACCGTAGACCGGACTTACAATCGCCTCGTAGCGACCAAAACCATACCCTTCTCCCTTCCACTCAAAGATAAACTCTCGTGTATCACCAGGGAAAACACCTGCAGAAGATTCGTTGAAGATAAGTCCGTTGTCGACACGCTGACCAAACATGTTGGTAATTTGAACAGGACCAGTTGGTCGCACGAGTGTATTTCCACTATTTTCTACGCGAGCGTTAAAAGTCACATTTGGTGATCCGTAGATGTAGTTATCAGTTGAAAACTGTCTGATATTAGCAACCTCGTTTACCTCACCAGCAACACGGAGTGCGATGATATTAGCTACCTCGTAACCAATTGCCGCTCCACTCTCACGAATGCGCGGAGGTTCAACCGAGATAAAGATCCCAGCAAAGTGACTCCCTGGTGAGGCATTTTGTGGCACATTAATAGTGAACTGAACGGGGACCTCTTGCCCGGCAGGAATGAACACCGTTTCGTTCGCGAGAGCTATCCACTGACTCATATCGAGTTCACTCACCTCGATATCAGGGTCAGCGTAAACTGGCACACTACCATCTCGTACACCAACAATGTCGCGACGACTGAGATAATACGTTTGATCAGTGTCGCTCTCGTTTTTTACAAGCACTGTGTACGTCTTCGAAGCTCCTGGATCAATATTCTCTTCAATAGTAGCCGGCTTTAAGGTCACTCCAGCACCCTGTGCGAACACACTCGTAATTGAACCAAACAAAAACAGACAACCTACAAAAAATAAAACGAGTGAGCGTCTCATGTGCAATAAACTATTTAGGTAATATCGATATCATATCATTTCAGTACAAAAAAACATGACTCACTATAAACAACAAAAAACTCCCATGAGGGAGTTTTTTGTTTCTCTAAACCTTGATTAGAAGGTAGGAGTAGCAATGTAAGTAAGTATTGTATTGTAGTCATCACCTGCTTCCTGGAGTGGTGTGATTTGAATCTGATACGCTACTGAAGTTGAACCAATGTTGTTAGTTACACCGTCAGCAGGACCACTGTGCTGGAAGATTTGACGAGGAGTGGTACTTGCTGCAACGAAGAGGGCTGAGCCGAATTCATTTGCGTTCAAGTCATCATCTGAAGTAAGACCCCAGTGACCCCACGTATTCTCATCAGAGATACTGTTAGTTGGTGCTGACCAAGCTGCTGGAGTGTTGGTGTAGGTACCGTTGGCAAAACCATCGATATCTGCTCCAGTAGCTGAGAGAAGGTTCTGATCTTGCTCTACTGTTACCACGAAGCCGTTTCGAGCGTTAGTGGTTACGTTAAGGCGCTGACCAAGAGTCTTAATCTCACCTGCAGTAAGCACTCCGAATGGAATAGCTGTTGCAGTAGTTGAACCTGTGGTTGAAGTACCGTTGATGGCTGTTGAAGTTGCTGTACCACTTACCACGAAGGTGAATGAGGTATTAACGATTGCAGTAACATCTACGTTATCAAGAATAGCTACTCGTGTGCGACCGGAATCACTGGCCCCCGCTGTCACGACGATTTCGTATGAACCCGCTGTTGGGTTGGTAATACGATTAGTACCAGTTGTACCGAAAGTAGCGTTGGTTCCGATTTCAATAACTACCACCTGTCCTGCGTTCACGACACCAGTACCTGAAGTAAGGGTGAGCACCTGTCCTGCCACTGCAGCTCCCCAGGTAGCACCTGAAGGTGCGCCAGCAAGAGTCTGATCAGTGCCGTTGATACTAAAGTCAATATCACCTGAAGCAACTGATCCGAGACTGAACCCAACTGGGAAGGTTACGGTGATAGTCTGACCTGCAGCAACACCAGTTGATGTAGTAGCGAGGGCAAACCGAATCGTATGGTTTGAGAGAGCTGATACATCAGAGTCTGATAAAGTGTTGCTTACCTGAACAAGGCTTGCAGCTTGTGCCGTACTGTAGAAACCTACAGAGGTAACGAGCACTGCTGCAGCAACGAGCATCGCGACTACTCGGTGCAAAGCTTCAACACTAGTTGAAATTTTTTGCATGTATATTATTTTTTAAATAACTAATTTGTGTAGTCGCAGGCGACTCTGCGGTACAAGCTCGGTTAAAGGTGGAGAAGCATACGCAGTTTTTTGAAAAAGCTCAGCCAACGTTGTATGTTTGTCTTCAACCGATCTCCCTACAGTATAAAGAACATCACGAACGTTGTCTTTATGCTCGATGTTGATAACCTCTCATATCAGATAGTAGTAGCTAAAAATTGATGTTGTATTAACGGATTTTCTTTTCGTCATCCCGTCTTTTGCGATAAAAAACACTCAAGTACAACTGTCTATTATTCATCAAATGGCTTTGACTACTGGCAATTCTTGCCAATTGGTCGTATAGGCTGGCGACAATGTCTCTTGGCGTGTACGCCACGTAGCAGTCTTTGTAAACATACCAAACTTAACTCGATCGTTCCCAAAGCGAGTATTGAGATTATCGATAAGACTGTCGAGTTTACCCTCCGCCTCGACCGCATCTGGGGCAATAAACAGCGATGCGGGGACTGCTCGAGCTGGCAATAAAGCGCTAAGTACAACACCGGTTTTGTTATACGGAACACCCGTTTCGTAAATTTGGTCACAGCGTCGGAGGGCTTCTTTCAGGAGTGTGGTGGTATCAGCAGTCGGAACCGTAAACGTGACTGACGTAGCGCCACCACGGAGAAACCAGTCACTATGTCGCGCCGTGAGGAGGAGAATCGTCATACTACCGGCCACCAATCCATCACGCCGTAAATCAGCTGCCACACTCCGCACATGATACGCGAGTGCGTCTTTAATTACCGCTATATCATTCGTCTTTTGACCAAACGAACGTGAAGAAGTAATACTCTTCGGCAACTCACGTCGGTGCGAAAGCGGATACGCCACCTGGCCGAGCAACTCAGCTTGAGTCCGTAATCCGACCACTCCACTTATTGTTTGGAGTCGCTCACGTGAGACCATGTGCATATCAGCAATCGTATGGAGCCCAGCGCTCGCATACCGACGAGACAGCCGCCCACCAATCCCCCACACATCACCAAGTGGCCGGGTGCCAAGGACTGTCACACTATCCCCAGGTTCTAAGACAAACACGCCTGAGCGTCGATCCTTCTTCGCAATGTCATTACATAACTTCGCCAGTGTCTTTGACGTCGCCACCCCAATCGAGACCGGGATACCAACTCGCCGCTCAACCGTCGACTTAATGGTTGTTGCCGTCAGCTCTGCTTCAGCGGCTGTAGCAGCTTCAATGATAAAGAAAGCTTCATCAATTGAATAAATTTCCATCTCTGTGACGAGACTGCGGAGCACTTGAAATACCCTGTCAGACACATCACGGTAGAGGGTAAAATTAGAAGAAAAGCAGGTAGCATCAATGTCTTTTAGAGTGTCCTTTATCTGGAAGTAAGGGACACCCATTCCGATACCTTTGTCCTTTATCTCCTGCGATCGCGCTACTACACACCCATCATTTGAGGAGAGGACGACGACCGGCTTCTGTCGCAAGTCAGGCCGAAAGAGCCGCTCACACGAGACAAAAAAGTTATTGCAATCAAGTACAGCAATATAGCGCATAAGGGTCCTCTCAGTATAGCAAAAGCCCGACTCTATGTGAGTCGGGCTTTTCTATTAAAACAACCTCCAGATAGCCTGATCTTCTTCACCGTCAATCTTGAAGAGGACAGCCCCTCGGAGATTATACTCCTCGGCCAGCTTTAGTTTGTCTTCCACTGCTTTAGCATCACTGTAGGTGATGAAGCGGACACTGACCGTCTCTCCAGTTCGATTGGCATATTGGAGTGCCTTTGCTGCAGCCTCCATGCCACGCGGTGTGTTTCGAGGTACCCGCTCCCGATTGAGCTTGGTCCATGGACCATCATCAGGGAAGTAACTCATGACCGCTTCCCCACCTGCACTCCGACCAATTGGAGTTTTATAGATTTTCTTTGAGAGTTCCATAATCCGTGGTGGATTGAGTGTCGCCACCCGGGTATAGTCACGAAACCAGTCTGGCTCTACCGTCACATCCCAAGCACGCCCATACGTCGCGGCTCCGACCAAAACTTTTTCTTCAGGAAAATCTTTGAGGGCGAGTTCAATCACCTTCTCCACCCACTCTTTGTCTGCGACTGGAGCGTACGGAAAGCCAGTACGCTTCTTATTGAGCGTCAAGTCTGCTCGTTGCTGGTCATACG
Source organism: uncultured Candidatus Saccharibacteria bacterium (assembly GCA_964618165.1). GTDB lineage: Bacteria > Patescibacteriota > Minisyncoccia > Phycocordibacterales > UBA918 > OLB19. The sequence goes on from CAZTWW010000007.1 coordinate 26,207, forward strand.
TCATGAGTTCGATGCGGTCACAATGCTTGGCGATTTCTTTGTAATCGTTCGCGTACGTAAGGGGGTTAGGGACGGTCACATAGAGGTCCTTGGCTGGTGTCCGCGCCTCAATTGCACAGGTAAGTAATTTGCCATTAAGTGCCTTTTTTAGGTCCCGGAGGAACGTCGAGAAATGATCAATGGTCTCTGGATTCTTATCTTCATAGTCTATATTGATACCATCGAACTTGCCCTGCTCAACAATCCGCACAATTGAGGCAATCTGCTCATCTCGGAGCTTTTTATTACTCAATAGCGGATGAATCTGATCACCATCAAACCAGGCAACAGTTGGGATGATTTCGACATTATTTCGGCGAGCTGTAGTAAAAAACCGTTGCCACTGCCGTTCAGACAGATTAGCTTTATCAATGATACTACCTGCAGCATCAACCTCATACACAAACGGGTAGATTGTGTCGATTTTTTTGATATTCCTGGTAGCACTCTTAATTCCAGCGGTATCGCTCCACCACGGTATCCAGCCGCCCACTTCCCCATCGTATGAGGCAGCTACCGGAGCAGGAAATGCAGTGATACATACCGCGACAAGCAAGCTCGCGGCGATATATCGTGATTGTTGTAATGTTGTTGTCATATGTACCTGAGACGTGGCTATTTTATCTATCTTACGTAACTTTCTCACTGTACCGTGAGTACTACATAAGAGCAATAACGTCCTTTTTATAACCGAGGGAGCCCCATAACCACACCCCCGTACGACCCCCATTTCCCGACTGACGGACAAGAAGAATACGGCAAACCAGCCATTCCCCCCTCCTCCGTCAAAAGACGGAGGAGATAAACCAAAATTCGAGCGCTGATTTTCTATGATCAGCGCTCTTTACAATGATGATATCGCTTATTAAAACTGCCGCACACTCCCCACCACCACACCCCAGACGTAACAATCATCTTGCTCACGAACCGCAATTGGTGCGTAGCCTTCTTGTTCAGATATAAGAAACATCCCATCATGATCGATACGGAGTCGCTTGACGACCAAACCTCCCTGGACAGCTGCTACCACAATTGCCCCACGAGTCGGCTCGACACTACGGTCAATCACCAAGACGTCACCGGAAAAGATTCCGGCACCCTCCATCGAATCACCTTCGACTCGGACAAAAAAGGTGCTCTCAGGATGCTTCACAAGGAGGTCGTGGATATTGAGTCGGGCTTCAACAGCATCGTCCCCCGGAGCTGGGAAGCCAGCTGCCGGTGAAGACGCATAGAGGACGTGTCGTTCATTATCAACATTATCAGCCCGATATACCGAAACTATCTCTACTGGAGCCATATAATTAAACAATGAGCACGCCACCCGTGACGAGGGTATGAATGAAGAAGAGGAATGACATTACTCCGAGCAAGCCCACCCCGTACACCACCTGGCGCACTCGGTGACGTCGCCACTCGATAATCAAAGAAGCAACAAGCGCCACCGTCACTAAGCCACCGAGGACTATGTACACGATCTGTAGTAATCGTGATGGACTCGTTACGAGACCACTCCACGACGAATTAACTGGCGCTACAGTAGCTATCACCTCAGCTGGCAGAGCGTCAGTACTTGTCGTCAGTGTATCTGTATAGAGAATAACGGTATTATCTGGGAGCGTGGTTGAACCAACCACCGCTGTGGGCAGAGGTTCGGTATACGTCAAGGTTGTCTCCGGCTCAGCGAGTGCGTTGATTGCCGTCTCCACCACTTCGCTATCCTCAGATTCAATGCCGGCCACTTCCGGTTCAATATCAGTTTCCGGAGCCTCAAGGGCGAGACTGTCTTTTGATTGTGGCACCACTGGAATACCAGCATCTGCAACAATACTCGATGTCGCTGCTGGTGTACCAAATAGCTGTACCACGAACACGGTATCGTAGCCATCGAACTTCCCTTTGGCGGTACCTACGCCAATCTCACGATAGCTTGTGTTCACAATATTCGCTCGGTGAGTCGGCGACTTCATCCAGGCCTCGACCACCTCATCGGAGTCTGTAAAATGCACCGCCAAGTTCTCACCAGCATGGACATAACGGTACGACACCTGATTAAACCAGTGCCACGGTGACACACCATCAGGGCTGTAGTGGGCAAAATAACTATTCTTCGCCATATGCTCGGCCTTGAGTCGAGCCGCTTCATCAAGCACCGGGTTGCGCACCAGCGCCGGTAAATCAGCGTTGCCGCGCTCTTTATTCGTCTCACTGATAACTACCGCTGGCAATACCGCGCCCACGAGCCACGATGACTGCTGCCACAATAAGGCATACACATTACTCGCAGTAAACGACACCACGACCATCGCTAACATAAGCACCATCGCCCCACGTTGGAGAAGATCGGGGAGATAATCATTATCCTCATGAGGAATAAAGCTTTTGACGAAACGCTTTTTCATCGGTCCAGTATAGCAGATTCTTCTCAAAAAGTAGTGTCATTGACGAATTAGCTAGATGTACTATTATGGTGACCTAAAAGAAAAAACAGAGAGGATTGTACCAATGAAAGCAAGTTCCACTCCTTGGGGATTTGGCCCGGAATCTGAGTCCTTTGATGAGGTGATGCTGCCACATCCGTCGACGAAGCACGCTCGACAGATATCTGACTTCACTGCCGATTTTCGCGGTCGAGCACCTGGCTCATTCGAAGATCAGGCACCTCTCCAGAAAGATGAATGAGTTAATCCCAGAAATACATCGCGCGGTCCAAGTGGACCGCGCGATTTTCGTCTTAGAACCAGTGATTACCACCCAAGTGCCACACCGATATGGCCGGAATGCCTAATTCTTTAGCTACCGCAGCTTTAGCATTGATACTATCACGGTCAGAATAAAAATAGACCGTTGTACCATCTCTCCACGTCAATTCAGCTGAACGCGCATCTCGCGTAGCGGACGCAAATCCTGGTTTCTGACGTAGCTGTTCAGCTGTTAATATGGTAGTTCGGTATGAACCGACTGTTCCCATATAACCATACGATGAAATACCAGCGACCAAACGCTCTTTGGGAAAACGCTGACTCACAAACTCGAGAGATTTTTTCATCCAATCTAGTGGCGAAACAGGCTCGCCTGCTCCATGATCAAATTGATAATCGTAGGTCATGACTACCATATAATCAACGGGGAGACTCACGAAATCAGCATATCGCCAAACATACCAGTTTTCTTCAGTTTGATTTGAAACAGCCGGCCCATCAATCATAAGCTTTTTACTTTTGCTTCGTAAAGCTGTACCAAGTTCTGTCACAAACAACTTATAGTTGGCATAGGACGAAGCATTCCATCCGCCAAAATCTTCAAAATCAAGTTCAATACCTGTAAGTCCATTCGCATCTACAAAGGTCACCAACTCCGCGACCGCCTTCTGACGTTGCTCCGCAGTTGCTAAGAAATTCGCCATATCGACAGCACTTGCAGAAGATATTGTCACGTATTGCTCTGTAGAGTGTTGCTTGAGCAAGGCTACATGAGCAGCTGAGTAGCCGTTACAATATGTTGTGGCATCAATACGTTTCAAACTACCACCGTTGATTGTAAAGTATTCAGCTTTTAGTGTATGGATATTCCGACCATCAGCGATTTCAGTTGCGGCACTACAAGCAGGCTTACCTGGATATATCCAGGCCATGGTTTTTCCAGTATATCGACCAGCCGGAGTGACGAGCAGACTGATTGGCGTTGTTGTTGCTGTCGCAGATGAAGAAGTTGCGGTTGTGGCTTGAACTCGGTCTTTTCGCTTTGGACCTGCCACCATTTCCTCACCAGAAATGGTATCAGTTGCAAGTTTCATATTTTCAAGACCAGGTGTTTCTTGAGTCTCTTCAGTTGCTGCTGGAGTCTTCATATTTATAGTATAAGTAGCTATTCCTCCAATCGCGAATACAACCACCGCACAAATTCCTCCAAGATAAGAATATTTCATAGTTTACGATACGAACTAGTATACCTCACCGACTACGTTACATCTTAATGCTCTTTTACAAACACGCCTTGGCGTTCCCATTTTTGCCATTTGAGCTCTTGTTTACGGATGTAACCCCAAAGCGCTTTAAACAACGCCTGGGTCTCCACGAGCGTAGAAATGTAAAATAGTAGCCATCCAATTGGTGCAATCAAGAGGAAAGACCAGAGCTTATCTCGGTGTTCATCAAACATTACCTGCACTAAGAACATCGAGCCTACTACGACGATCCCCGATATAAACGACGTAAAATCACCTGTGATATAAGAAAATACATACAAAAATGTGAGGAATAAGATTTCAAGCGACAATTGTAGCTCCCCAAAAATTGCCAGCGGGAAGATAATCCATGACAAAATAGGATTATGCTTCTTATCGCGGCTAAAAAAGAGATACCGATGGTCACGAAATGTTTCAAACCTGCCTCGTTTCCAGCGCAATCGCTGCTTCATAAGTCCAGTCAACGAAACTGCCCCCTCAGTGAACACGAGTGCGTCTGGGGCATAGGCGATACGCATACCTGCTGCTTGTATTCGTACCGACAATTCAATATCCTCAGTAATATTGCTGGTATTGTATGGCCCGAGCTGATCAAAAACCTCACGACGAAAAGCACCAGCCGCACCACCAATGATATAGACGGTGTTGACGAGTGATTCTGCCTTTTTGAAGTAAAATGAAAACAAGAATTCGAGATACTGTACCACCCCCAATACGGTGTCAGTATTGCCAATGCGTACATTTCCAACAGCAGCCATTACATCAGGATCAGCAAAATAGGCGACAAAATTCTTTATTGTAGTTGGAGGTACATAGCAGTCTGCATCAATTGACATAATGATATCACCCTTAGCTTCGCGTAAGCCAGTATTGAGTGCATGCCCCTTACCCTGCGCCCCTTCATATATGTATCGAACAGTAATACCCTCATTGATACCCAGCAGTCGTTGTTGCTTGTTATGTTCTCGTATCAGGTTTCTTACATTAACTCCAGTATTATCAGTTGACGCATTATCAACTACGAGGATTTCCACTCTCTGATATTCACTCTGAAGCAATCCTTGTACTGTAGTAATAATTCCTTCTTGTTCATTCCATGCAGGCACTATAACACTCACTGTTGGTCTATAATCTGCGCTCGCAAAACGTTGCTGGCGGTAGCGCAGGCGAATTTCATTCCATGGACTAAGGACCATGTAGATAAAGTATTTTGTCAGCAACAATGATGCAAAGATGATAATCATCAAACGCAACCAAGCATAACTTTCAGATTCGGTTGGTGTCACCAAAAAGATTGAAGCTATAATTGCCCCAAGCACGAGGTAACAAAAACCATAAACCGTAATTTTTGCGAGTAAACCCTTTTTCATACTTAGCGTAGAAATATCTTGGCGTAAAGCTTGGCTAGGCAGTTTGAGACAATAATCAAACCAATAAAGACGGCGACAACTTCATAGGTTTTATTTTCGAGCCACCAAATCACACACATAGTCATCACTACCGCTACGATGAGCATGAGTGAATACATAAAGATTGCTGGCCACTTTTTCATAGTTGGACAACTTTGTCATAAATAATAACTATTGTCAATGATTTTACCGATGCAACAAAGACTCGCCTGAGCGAGTCTTTGTTGCATCGGTAATGATGTGTTGCTAGCGAATCACCACATTTGATGAGAGGTTTTCTCCATCAAAACTTGGATACGGCTCAATACCTGGACACATTATGTCATTAATCTTCCAACGGGTGGTCTTATAAACAAAACCGGTTGGACGATTGTGCGGTACAATACCGAGATCAAACCATGGCTTGATGATTTCTGAAGCGTACTTCTCCTGAAACTTCTTCACGTTTGCAGTTGTCGTCGCATCAAACACCATAGTGATAGGTGTATAAAAGCCCTGAAGTGTTAAGAATACCTGGAGCTTCATCACCTGATACGGAGTATTGATAGTTGCTTGTTGCATGTATTCTTCGAGCCAAAGTCCACACTGAGTTGTAGCACCGAGTACCTGACCAACTGGACGTCGACTACTGCCAACGCGAGTGCCGGTGCGCGGAGAATTGTTATCAGTAGTTACCACTGTTGGTTGCTGCTGATTACCAAAGTCACAGGTGTACAGAGGCTTCTTCATAATGCGAGCAAAGTCTCGCTCATCACCATATGACTCGTAGAATGACTCATAGATCAAGCCAACATTGAGCATACAGTTGGCACCCTCTAACAGAGTCTCACCGTTTTGGCGAAGACCAGTCTGAGTCCAGCCTGATTGCTGTACTTCTGAGATTACCCAGTTACCAGCAGTTACCTCGATGACGTACTGACCATTTTCGTCAGTTACATCTGTCTTTACCACCTCTCCTTGGGTTGCGCGAACAGTCCAACCAGAGAGAGCAACTTCGTCCTCATCCCAAAAACCGTCTCCGTCTGTATCATTCCACTTGTATCCTGAAATGAGGTATGTGCGTTCATCGGTTTCAGCTTCATGATTACCAAAGACACACTGACCTTCATACGGGTTTTCGTATGATTCATCAGCAGAGGTTGCGAGCAATGATTTTTCACCAAAACTGAAGTAACAGATAGAACCATCAGCTTCACCGAGAGTCGCAGTCTGCTCCCAACCTTCTTGCTGTACTTCAGTTACCTGGTAGTCACCTGCCTCAACTTCAAATGAGTAGTAACCATATTCGTTTGTAGTGGTGGTAGCAACAACTACCTCTCCAGACCGTAACTCAATTACCCAGCCAGCAATGGTAGGCTCTTCATCATCCCATGAGCCATCGGCATTAAGGTCATTGAACTTATAGCCGTCAATAACATAGGTATCAGGTGCTACCTCAGTGGTTCGGTCACACTGTGATGTCCCCTCAGCTGTAAGCTTGAAGAGGAGTCCGGCTGGATTACTCGCGTAGGTACTGCCACCGAGCGCAAAATTCTTTACAACCACCTTGAGCTCGTTGGCGCCACTCTTAAGCATGAGTGGGATGGTGTCTTGAGTACCAAGCTGGAAGTTATTCTCTATAGCGATAGCATCAACAACCAAGGTACCGTTGAGATATACCTGGTAGCCGTTATCAGCAGCAATCATGAGACTGGCATTGGTTGGATTGGTAATCGTGAAAGTCTCAACAAAGGTGCGGGTAGTATCGACGAGTGGATTAGCAACCTGTGCAGCATCCCAGATCCAGGTAGCGCCAGGAATACTCGCTGTCCAAGCACGATTATCGTCGTACGTTGCAACAGCAAGGGTGTTACTATCTTCTACCAGAGTGTCTGTATCGCTCACAATCGTCAGAGAACAACTCGGGGCTGGCGCTTCTTTTACCAAGCAGAGCTGCGCGTTATCGAGGAAAGTACCGTAACTATCGCTATTGCCCGCATCAGCGAACTCAATCACTGTCGATGTGCCAGTAGCAACAAAGTTTACCGCGGTCTTTGTCCAATCATCAGCCGCAACTGCGCCAGACTGGGTAGCAGGACCATTGGTCGCCACCTCGGCACCATTTACCTTAATAGATAGTTTATTTTCATTTGCGCCAGTATCCTGACGTGGTGCAAATGCCCAGACAAGCTTGTATTCAGCACCTGGAGTGGTCGTGACTGATTGCGCAATCTTTGTCGAATGGTCGCCATCCAACTCAGCGTATTGTGCACCGTCTGCAGCCACGTTACTACTCCAGCCACGATGTAGCTCAAGCGTCGTACCAAGACCATCTGACACCTTCGCGATAGTCCAACCAGATACACTTGCAAACTTATCCCATAGAGATGAGTTTACTACGATTGGTTCTTCAAATGAACCATTCACGAGAAGGTTTTGCAGTGGCGCGCAGGTTGGAGCTGGTACTTCAGGCTCGGCACAGCGTACTGCGCCAACACCATCAATGAGGGTACCGAATGTGTCAGAGACGCCAGCGTCTTCAAAAGCAATGACTGAGGTTGTTCCAACCGCTACAAATTCCCGGGTGTACGTTGACCAGTTAGTATCCTCTGCACCAGTCCCGTCCGCGGTGTGAGTATCTACTATGTCTCCATTCACAATTACTTGTAGCTTATTGTTACTTGCATTAGTTCCTGGCAATGCTGAAAAAGCGTAAGCAATTCGGTAGGTAGCACCTGGAATAGTAGGAATTGACTGAGCAATGCGTACTCGAGCGTCTTCACCATTGTATGGACCACCAGGGGCAGCATTCCAATTTGAATCGAGTTCTGCATATTGCATACCCTCGTATGCACTGTGTGCGATACCACTATGCTGGACCTCTAACAAGGCTGGATTTGGAGCACTCACATTACCAGTCAGCCATGAAATGAACCAGGCGAGGCCAGTGGCACCGGTTGGAAATACATCCCAACCAAATGCATTTTCGGCTAATGATGGAGATTCAAAACCACCGTTTTGAATCAAGTTATCTTGAGAGACACAGCCGACGAATGGGTTTGGGACAGCACGGGCTGTTCGAAACACTGTGGGTGCAACCATCTCAGCACTAGAAGCAATCTCCTCAGTCGATACCTCTTCAACTACTGGAGCCGGCTCTTCAACCGGAGGTACCGATACTTCCTCAACCACCTCTTCAATAATTGGTGCTGGGTCAACCACCGGCTCTTCAGCTGGCGTTCCAGGCACAACTTCTTCTGCAGATGCCACAAAAAAAGCCGCTGGGAAAGCGCTCATTATCAAAGACAATACGGTGATGAAAGCAACGAATCGCGCACTAAAATGTGACGTACTGAAAGCAAACATAATATAAATAATGTAAGTTCTTATAAAGAATTACGGAATAAATTCTAACCTACCAAGCAGCAAGAGGCCCCTTAGTTCCGTTATAGTACACCTTTTAATGAAGAAAAGCAAAATAAGCAATAAATGGGGTTGTAAGTCAATCGAGTCCATTCATCCACAGGTGACTAATATCAAGTTTGTAGTGTACACTTGAAACGTTATTGGTTTTGCATCACCTTCATCGCATATGCTTAAGAAATTCACTTTTGTTGTAGCTATAGCCCTCATTTTTAGCTTGGGGGCTCCACCAGTCTCATTTGCCTACACCGTCACCAACAAACAAGCAGTGCGCATTAATGATACATACAAACTCTACCTAATCTCCTACGCCTTTGGTCACAAGTCACGAACATTTATGATGCCAGCAGTAGCCAGTCGGGGCGAGACAGTCGATGAGACCGACCTCGAGTACACCCTTAAGACTCCTGAGGGTCTCACCGTTAAGGATGGTGTGAGCGCAGCTACTATCTGGACCAAGGCAGCGAAGCAAGGTGATCGCTACACGACCGCTGTCGGTACCAGTACGAGTTTTACCCTCGCCGTACTCCACGCTAAGAGTGCAACGAGCTCTCGCGCTAACACGCTCAGTGTGGAGGCTCTGCCATTTACTATCGGTACTACAAAATCTAGTCTCGCCAAGCACGAACTCGCACCATATACCGTGAGCGCTACTGGAACCGCTCCACTCAACACCAACGACGAATAACACACAAAATCACCGGCTCACTGCCGGTGATTTCTTAAGTTTTGGTCACCACTATTGTAAATATAGATTTTTATGATATAATTTTATTACATGAAAAAGCCTCAAGCCCGGAGCCACTCGCCCGCTCGTAAACCTGCGCCACAAGCCCGGGTTCGTTCAGGAAAGGTGACCCGTCCGACTCACGTGACGACTCAAAAAGTTGTCACCACTTCAAAGACCACCCTCCCCGGTGTCCGTATCAATAAATACCTCGCGGACCAAGGTCTCGCCTCACGTCGTGAGGTAGACACCCTCATTAGTGAAGGTAAGGTCCTTAAAAACGGCAAACTCGCCCGCATTGGTGACCGCGTCCTCCCGACCGATGTCGTGACCCTTGCCGGTACCACCAAGAAGAAGCAGTATCTTGCTTACTACAAGGGGCGCGGGGTGATTACCCACTCGCCTGCTGCAAACGAGACCGATATCGTGACCAAGCTCAAGAAAGACTACGGCATTACCGATGTCACTCCGGTCGGGCGTCTCGATAAGGACTCAGAAGGACTCATTATCCTCACCAACGACGGACGCATCACCGGCCCGCTCCTCGACCCAGAATCACTTCATGAGAAAGAGTACAGTGTCACAGTCGATAAGAATGTCACCCCAGCGTTTTGTAAGCTCATGGAGCTTGGTGTCGATATCGAAGGCTACCGTACGAAGCCTGCCGTAGTAGTGCCATCAAAAAAGAACCAGAAGCGCTTCAACCTCATCATTACTGAAGGAAAAAAACACCAAATCCGTCGCATGTGTGCCGCTCTTGGTTATCAGGTCGAGAGCTTGAAGCGAGTCCGTATCATAAATATTGAGGTCGGCGCCCTCAAACCAAATCAGTATCGCAAGCTTAGTGGCGAGGAGCTTGCCAGCTTTCTTTCATCACTTGGTATTCATCAATAACCAAAAACCTCGCGCATGCGCGAGGTTTTTGGTTAACTACACACTGTACGGATACAGGTACGTGCATACCAATCATTATTCGTTGAACAACTTGTCTCGCGAGTCACGCCACTTGACGGAGTATAGCCGGCCGGACAAGCCGGACTACATGAACTGTAGCAACAACTACGTACACGTACAGAATCAGTCGTACAGTTAGTTGGTGTTGACGAGGTGGCTGGTGTGGCGCAAGAAATACTACCACTCGCTGTATACCCAGTCATAAATTGCCCGGTCGGACAGGCTCGAGTACTCGCAATAGTATTTGGTTCAAAACAATTATTACCAAATTCATCACAGTACCGAGGAGACCAGGTTGAGGTAGCTGCAGCAACAATATTTGCCATAAAATTGCCTGACTTTGCCTGCATAGTGCCACCAGTATTGATTGGCGGTAAGACGTTGGCATTTGGAGGTGTGCTCGTCGGTGCAGTCCATACTTGCGCTGACATAAAATTATACCCAAGGAGTAGTGCCATCAGTACACCGAGACTCAGTAACGAAGATGATATTTTTTTCATAAATACTCTTTATAGAGTACTAGAACATTTCAGTCGTTACAATAGGTTCTGGGTATATAAATACCCCCGAAGGGGTAGTATCACACCAGCACTCCCACCAAACAGTTGATGTAGTAAACAATGCCCGGCTCACTATACTTGGCATCCACACCAATCTGAAGCGCCTCATGGAAGGTGAAAATAGCATCACTCTGATATACGAGCTCGCTCCCATGTCGCCACACCGTCACGGCACACGTCGCTTTTTCTATTCCGATAAGACTTTCGATGATATCGCGCAGCATTACTACACCTCCCTGCTGTTCTTTCTCTATGCTAACAACTACAGACCCGGAGCGCAACAAACATATATGAAAAGGGCCGCTCCTTGGTGGAGCGGCCCGTAGCAATCACGGTTGATTGCCAGCAGTAGCACGGAGACGTTTCTGGTAGTGAGGCAATTCTTGCCACCACGATTTTTTGGTTTGAGGTTCAGCCAGCCGACGAGCTGGCTCACTCACTGGAAGCTGTGCCACGGCACAACATACGGTGATTCCCTGCTCGAGTGCCAGGGACGTGGACTTCTCGCGCATCGCTGCAACAGACCGCTTGCGGTGTATATCTTCACACACTGCACGGAGTCGATCTTTTGAGAACGACGACCTCTTCTTCGACTTGTCTTTCCGACCCATCGTAACCCCCCTCTATTGCTACTGCGGACTAGAAGCCTACCAAAAGCCGCATCTTCCTGCAAGGAAGATGCGGCTTTGTGCGAGCAAGGATTATTCACCAGTTGCCTCAGCGTTGGGGTACCAATTGGCGAGAATGACATTTATCTCAGGATTGGCTGCCTCAACCTGATTCTTAAAGGCCTCAACGTCACTCATTCCATCGCGTCCGCGGTAATGATATGGATAAACTTGTTTCGGCGCCATCGCAACCACCCCCGCCACCGCATCGGTCACCGACATGGTAAACGGCTCATTCATCGGTACGAGCGCGATATCGATATCGGTCTGAGCCCGGAACTCTGGCGTGTTCTCAGTATCACTTGCGTTATAAATACGGAAGCCATCGCGCTCCATCACGTACCCATTTCCAACACCCTTCACATGGAAGTTAGATTTCTCCGGGGTCGTGTTATACATCGGTACGGCGGTCAGCGTGATACCAGCCACTGTCTTTGTCTCGTCATTAGCCATGATAGTCGTCTGATCACGGAGCGATTCCGGAAGCTTTTCAAACACCTCCTCAGGTGCCACGATTGGGGCGTCACCCGCCACAATCTCAAGGAGCGCAGTATCAAGGTGATCTGGATGACTATGGGTCAGTACAATGAGACCAGGCTTACCGTACGCAAGATAATCATCAGCTTCACCAACCGGGTCATTGTACATCACCGTATCACCCCAAGTCAGCACAAAGCTCGCGTGCTCAATTGGACTCAGTGTTGGTTTTTTAGTTGAAGTCATAGCTGCTTCCTCAGTAATAGTTAATTCAGTAGCACTCGGTGCATCAGCTCGATGGGCAAAGTAGTAAACAACCAACCCCACAAGAGCGAGCGCAGTAAGTGCGAGTAGTATATGTTTCATATACGTACCAGTATAGCAAAGTTCGAGCAATTAATCTTTCAAGATTTGGGTCGTCGGTGGTAGCTTTTGACGGATGATTTCGAGATCGGCTTTGCTGTATGAGGTGCCACGGATATCAAGCACCTTGAGGCTACTTAAGTTACCGAGCTCATACGGCAGTCCGGTGAGTGGATTACCGCTTAGATTAAGGACCTCAAGCTCACGAAGCTGCCCAACCTCAGCCGGGAGACCAGTGAATTGGTTATTACTCAGATTGAGTGTCTTGAGTTTCGTCAATTGACGAATCTCCGCCTTCAGCGACCCAGTGAGACCACGTCCGGAGATATCAAGTGCGGTAGTACTATCGGACACCGCAATGCCCTCATACACAGTCACGAGCGTCCCTGATAACGGCAAGACCTCAAGCACAGTTGGATTTTCTACCATTGGTGACACCGGCTCAAATAAACGGGCAAAGAGCGACGGAACAAAGTAGAGAGTTGCCGCAAGCACAGAGAGGATGATAATAACCACCACTAAGATTCGATAAACCCATTTCATATCACTGAGTATACACCCTCATAACTGCAAAATACACAAAGGCCGAGCGCATGCTCGGCCTTTACCTATTTCACTCACTACGCGCGCTTGCGGTCACTTTCCTTCAACTTCGCCTTACGCAACCGGACATTCTGCGGAGTAATCTCGAGATATTCATCGTCAGCCATAATCTCAAGACCAGTCTCGATAGTCACCACCTTTGGATTCACGAGGACAATCGCATCATCGCTACCTGAGGCACGCATGTTCGTGAGCTGCTTACCTTTGGTTGGGTTTACGGTCATTTCCTCACCCTTACTCGTGTTACCAATCACCATACCCTCGTACACCTCAGTACCCGGACCAATGTAGAGTTGGCCACGATCCTGGAGACCAAAGAGTGCGAAGCCAAGTGCCTTACCCTGCACCATCGAAATCATCGAGCCAACCTGACGCTTCTTGATTTCACCTGCGTACGGACGGAAGCCAAGCACGCGTGAGGCGAGGATACCGTCACCCTTGGTGTCTACCACAAACTGGTTCTTGTATCCGAGGAGACCACGAG
>CAZTWW010000008.1:0-36308 GCA_964618165.1 uncultured Candidatus Saccharibacteria bacterium
GGCCATGCCCCAACCGCGGGTTTCTCTCGACCCTTTTATACCGCAGGGGTAAAGAGTCGCTCTTTCACTACCTTATACACCTCCTCGTGAATATGATCGCGCTCACGGAGACCACCATCAAGGAGACACTGCACCGTCACCCAATTACGCTCAGCCGCTGAAAGAAAACGGGCACACTCAGACACCTTGGCCTGGTGGACCTTGGCCTGGTCTTCCACCTGGGTGACCACGACCCCGAGCTCTTCGACGTACCCAAGGAGCTTCTCGCTCTCATTTGGAGGCACATCAAGATAGACAGTGAGGTGCGGACGTGGCATCCCGAAGATTTCGTACTCCACATGTTGCACCCAACCGAAGAACTCCTCGCGTGCATCAACGTCAGCAATCTTGCTCCCCTGATGGAGCATATTGGCACTCACGTACCGATCAAAGATAATCACCCGACCTTCTTTTATCCATTCATCAATCTGCTTCTTAGACTCAAAGCGGTCAGCCGCGAAGAGGAGTGCGAGAGCCTTCGGTGGCAACTGCTTCACCGCCTCAGGATGTTTATCAACCAAATCATTAAGGAGGTGACCAATCGTATTTTGGTTATACCGAGGAAAGTCCATTTTCCCTACTGAATATCCTTCATTCATGAGTCGGTTCATAAGCATGTCTGCTTGCGTCGCCTTGCCGATATTTGCCCCTCCGTCAATAACAATGATTTTTGCAGTTTCCATATACGTAATGCTGTCGATAAATATGTTCTAGTATACGCTTACCGACCGGTACTCCCAAACGCACCGTCCCCACGTACCGTCTCATCGAGCGTCTCAACGACTTCTAGTTCAGGGTGTTCAACTCGCTGAATGAGGAGCTGTGCTATCTTATCTCCGGCCGCAAACGACTGTGGTTCTGTTCCAAAGTTATACAAACCAATGAGATACTCACCCCGGTACTCAGTATCAAATACCCCACCGACGGTCTTGAGGTGTCGCTTGTTGGCCACGCCACCCTTATCCCACACGAGCGCAGCATAGCCATCTGGGAAGGCTAGCGCTATACCTGTCTTCGCGAGCACATGGTGTCCCGGCTCTACAGTAAAGTCCTCAACCGTGTAGAGATCGAGTCCGGCGTCACTCGCGTGTGCGAAGCTCGGTACTTTAGCATCAGGGTGCAGTTTTTTGATGTAGATTTTCATAAATGACTCTTAGCGATTATCACCACTACCCTGTATGTGTCCACGCGCTTTGCGCGAGGCGAGCTTTTCGAGGTTGTGTGTCGCCACGTCCTCGAGCGGTATACCAAGCTCTGCCGCTACTTGCGCCACATACCACAACACGTCACCAAGCTCCTTTTTAATTGCGAGCTTCGTCTCGTCACCTACCGCACTTGGTGTAAACACCCCCTCATCTCGCATGAGCTTTTTGATTTTCTCTGCGACCTCACCCGCCTCACCTACCATCCCTAACACGGGATAGACGAAGTTGTTACCGAGGTCTGGATACCCGGCGGTCTCACGCGCTTTTACTTGATACGTATTAAAGTCCATATAGCTGCAGTATACCGAATTACGGACGAACTGATAATTTTTGGTTATAAGCGACATCCGTGTCCTAATCGTTTGTCACAATACCACTCTCCCCCAGTCCCTGATAAAATAGTTTCATACTCGTCTAATCATAACCATCATGATGAAGCCATACAGTGAACGCACCCCAAATACACAGTACAAAGCCCTTCTCGAAGATATTCTCGACCGCGGCATCCGCTCACAGAGCCAAGCTGGTACCACCGCTGAGAATCCAGATGGTACCGACTGCATCACCCTCTTTGGCGCGAACCCGATGCGCTTTGATTTGAGTAACGGCTTCCCGCTTATTACTGAGCGAAGTGTAAAGGGATTTTGGAAGCAGGCAGTCGGGGAAATCATCGGCTTCATCAATGGTGCCCGGACCCAGGAGGAGCTCGAGTCATATGGCTGCAAGTTCTGGGCAGCCTGGGTCACTGAAGAGAAGTGTGCAAAGCGCGGTCTTCCGGCAGGCGACCTCGGACCGGGCTCTTATGGGGCAGCATTCCACGACTTCCCAACCGCCGAGGGCGAGTCATTTAATCAGTTCAAGTACATTGTCCAACAGATTAAAGAACGCCCTCACTTAAAGACCCACTTCATCACCCCGTGGGTACCACAGTACACGGTGCGAGTCGAAGGTCGCCAGCAGAAAGTGGTCGTCTGCCCATGCCACGGCTGGCTCCATATCCGTATCCTCAACGGTAAGCTCAATCTCCACATGTTCCAGCGTTCGGGCGATGTCCCGATTGGCGTGCCGTCTAACATGATTCAGTACGCAGCCCTTACCATGATGCTCGCGCAAGCCACTGGCTATGAACCTGGCGAATACGTCCACACCATTTCAGACGCGCACATTTACGTCGACCAGATCCCAGCGGTGGAGGAGATATTAAAGCGCGAGACACACCCGTTCCCAACCGTTACCCTTACGAATGATACCACCGACCTCTTCGCCTTCCGCAACACGGACTTTGTCCTTAGTGATGATTATGTGGCTGGTGAAGCAATGAAGGATATCCCGGTTGCTATCTAAACTGTATGGGATTCTCAGACGCCGGCCTTGATCACAACGAGGCGCGCACCGAGGAACAAAAGAAGCTCATGGCGCAAATTGAAGCCGACGGCGTATGCCCCTTTTGTGAAACGCACTTCCGCCAGTATCACCCAAAGCCGATCCTCAAAGAAACCAACTCGTGGTTTTTTACCGAAAACATGAGTCCATACGAAGGAACGGTTCACCATTACATCTTCGTCTACAAGCCCGCCCATATCACCCTTCCGTCTGAGCTCAGTGCCGAAGCGCGAGTAGAACTCTTTGATCTCATCGACTGGGCGGTACAGGAATACCAGATTCCGGGCGGTGGATTCTTCATGCGCTTTGGTGAAGGTGGCTATAACGGGAGTAGTGTTGAGCACCTCCACGCCCACCTCATCTCTGGTGTCGCCAAGAGTGATGATACCGAAGGACTTAAGGTGAAGCTGTCGTATAAAAAAATCTCCTCATAAAAGCGAACCCCTGGCAGCACGATGACTGCCAGGGGTTTTCTTATATGCGCGGGTTGTCGCTGCGGAAACTCACGTCCCAACCAAGATTGTGACGCCATGCGCGCTCCCGGGTTACTGACGGAAGATGTGGCCAATGCTCATCGACAACACGCCGATACTGCCGACCCATGTCATCAAAGCTGCCGCGGAACAGCACCTGCTCTGGCTATTGCGAATATTGAAAATGGTTGTATTGTAGCGCGAGACTACAACCAGCCATGATGGCTATCAAATGGAGACGACGATGTCGATTGACGTACCGAGCGATGACACCCACGCACACACCCTGACCGAAGAAGAACTCTTCTGCCTCGAAGGCTGCCGGTCGTACAAGCAGTACTACGGCATGCGGAAGAACTTTGAAAACCAGGTCTGCACCTTCTGCAATCCCGACCCGGAGCTGAACAAGATCGTCTGGGAAGACGAATGGATGATGGTCTGGCATGTGCACGAACGGTTCATGCGGGCGGAGCTCAAACTCCACATTCTCATTGTGCCGAAACTTCATCGACGCTTCTTGGGTGACATGTCTGCAAGTGAATGGATCTCGCTCGGCCTCGCGACCGAATGGGCAAAACAGCACTTCGGCTACACGGGCGGTCTCTTCCATGCTCGCGAAGGTGATATGCGGAACAATGCGGGTACCGTCCCGCATCTCCACATAAACATCTTCGAACCGAACGGCACCGGCGAGGTGCGAGTCCCGGTCTTTAAGGACCCCAGCGACCGGGAAGAAAACCGTGCTCGGGCCACAAACTTCGAGGCATGCTACCAACAAGGATTGACCCCAAAGCGATTCGATGAGCTTGTCAAAGCCAGCGTCCTGAGCAATGACGGGACGCAAGCGTCCCAAGTCTGACAAAAAATGACCGAGGCGACACCTGTCGCCTCGGTCCACTTTTTATTTATAACCCCACCTGCACCAACTCGACCCCCTCGCCTTTTAAGAATTCATCTCCTTCAAGTACTGCATACCCCTTGAGGAAATAGACTTTTTTGACACCAGCCTTGGCGATAAGGCGTGCGCAGTACGGACACGGAAAATCAGTGAGGAATAATTCCCCACCCTCAGGCGATACTCCTTTCCGCGCCGCCTCAGCAATCACCCCGAGCTCGGCATGCGCAGCGGTGCCGTAATTAATATTGACACCCTTTTTAAATAACGCCCGTGGGTCACCAAAGACATTTGGCAATTGCTCGTGTGGCATATGCTCATTGTGCGCGAGCGCAATGAGCTGTCCATCTTTTACAAGCGCCGCCCCGACACTCCGCCACCAGTCGGCACTCTTCTCCGCTTCGACCAATACCTGATGTAAGGTGGTAGTTATAAAGGCAGGCAAATCAATTGCCAGCACATCTGGCTCCTTGGTCTCACCAAGATTCTCACGGTTCCAGCGCAGGAAAATGTTTTCGTATTGTATGTCCCGACCACCAAGATACTTCTCAACGAGGAACGTACTAAGGTCTTCTTTCGGCATGAGGACTGTGTCGGTACTACCCACCATCTCACCGAGCGTCTCATTAGACAAAATGGTAATCGGGATATTGGTGTACTCTTTGAGAGCGGCTTTGATGTCTGTCGCAGTCAGCGCGTGGAGACTGTTTTTACGAACCAGGTAATCAAACTCCTCCACCGGACGAAGCCACTCGAGGTCAACGAGGAAGATATTACTCACTCCTCGATCTTCGCATGTACGTATAAAATTAAGATACCCTTGGTGGATGACCGGAATGTAACAAATGGCTATCATGTTATCCGTGTGCTAGCCCCTTCTCTTTTCCAATCTGAATCATACGGAGCTTCGCACTCGTACTCGTCGTGGCTTGTGGCTCGAGGACTACTATCTGCCCACAGTACTGAGCCTTTTCATCTACCTCATTCGTTTTATGGTCAGTTGATTCAGATACTACAAGCACATCAGGACGAACGAGCTTAATCAGGTGGTTACTCGGGTCATCAACATTCTTAAGCGTCACCACATCGACGTGACGGACGTGTGCAAGAATGAGGACACGCTCATGTTCGGGCACAATTGGTCGCTCTGGACCTTTGCGCTTCTTCACGCGCGCATCACTATCGACCCCAACAATGAGCACATCACCAAGTTCTTTTGCCTTCTCGAGATACTGTGCGTGACCAATATGGAACAGATCAAACGTACCAGAGGTGAGGACAATCTTGAGACCAAGCTGCTTCCAGAGTTCTACCGAGCGACCCAGCTGGGCATGGTCTGGAATATACCGATGATCAAAGCTCGTCTCATCTCCAAAGATTCCTGCATTAATGGCCATATATACGGGGATTAGTGCTCATAGTATACTAGGGCCTATTATGGTGAGCAACGTTCCGGTCGTCATCGTCGCTGGTATGGGTAAAACTACCCGAGTCATTGGCAACAACAACGAGCTTCTCTGGCATATACCAGATGACCTCAAGCGCTTTAAAGCCCTCACAACCGGGAAACCTATCATTATGGGACGCAAGACCTTTGAATCTATTCTCGCCATCCTTGGCAAACCACTTCCGAACCGTACGAATATTGTGGTCACACGGCAAACAGACTACACGACACCAGACGGGGTGCTTGTTGCACTATCACTTGATGAAGCATTTACACTCGCGCTTACAGAACAGCCGAGCGAGATACACATCGGTGGTGGTGCCGAACTCTACCGCCAAGCACTCCCAGTAGTCGACCGCCTCTACCTCACCCACTTTCACGATGATGCGGGTGGCGATACCACCTTCCCTGAGTACGAACACCTCTTCACTGAAGTGAACCGTAGTCCACTCCACACCCATGAGGGAGTCTCGTACGAATGGGTAGACTACGAACGTATGGTTCGTATATAAAAAGCCCTATCCTACGAAAAGAAGTATCTTTGACGAAGCTCTGTTACGACGATTGACCAATATTCTGCCGAACAGCCTCCACGATGTCATCAGCGGTTTGGTATCGCAACAAACTGGATCCCTCAGCCTCTAAAAAACCTAGAAACATTCGTGATATTTTCGTCTCCGTATGTGCAAAATATAATGCGGGCTTTTTTGTATTATGGCGAATCATTATCTCTTGCCCAAGTCCAATTGATGGATAATCCATAATCGCAACAAATAAATCTGCTTGTTCGGTTTGTGTTTTATCCCACTCATAGACCTCTACATCTGCCCCACCCAGTTCACTGTGTGCTACCCAATAAAAGTCTAAGACAGTGACTCCAGGGAGAAGACGTAGCTTCTCTTTGAGTTCTTTTTGAAAAATATCTCTAAACTCAGGTGGGGCTGTTGTAAGTGCCATCCCCACATAAATTGAAATATTTCTCGAGGTAGTCATAAAGACAGTATACCAAACATCCCTCCCTGTCATCACAGGCAATGTCATTTAAATATAAAAGTGAGCGCCAGCCCCAAGAGAGGGCTGGCGCTGTTTTAAGCAGGCACGGTGTCGATTACCTTGCTCCACAACATATGCTTCAGATCCGGACTCCACACCTGCGCGAGGACCGGGTACTCTTCGACAAGTTTATCAAGCAGCGGAGTCTGACGCTTCATGACGTGGTCATAAAGATATTCGACATCATTCTGAATTCCCTGCTCGAGACCGGTCAGCCCAGACATGATGTAATCCATCCGTTCGACCAACTCAAAGACGGCTGCTTCTCGCTGATACTTGGTCACGAGCAAAGACATGAGACCCGCATCATCGCCGAAGAGCACACCCGCCGGCAATGGCCGCCGGACATATGGCAACAAAAAGGCCATCATGACCGGACGATACCAATCACCAGTACCAAGTAGCTTTCGAAACGCCCGGAATTCACGTTCGTCCTTATCGACCGTTTTGTTGTCGATATGCTCGTCCCCGCCAGTCAGGGGCTCGCCACAGTCATGGAAGGTGCAGCACTTAGCCAAGAGAGACCAGTCAAGACCAGACATCTGCATCGCGAGCGCGCCGCGCACATACGCGAGAGTCACTGGTAACGACGACAGATGTTGACCAAGGGTCTGGCCGTATGAGGGGAAGTTTCCGAAGCGAGTGACCTCATCCATCGGCTTCTGTGTCAGCTCCCAGACTTTGTGAGCCTCTGTAAGTGCATGAAAGGACATGATTTACCTCGTCCGTGTGAGTTGCATCCACGCTGGAGATTACCCTGAAATCAACAAAATGACAATAAAAAATGCCCGGGCGCGTGCGCCCGGGCTGTTTTCTTCGACTTCACGCCGCCTTATCATGCAGAAGAATATTTGCCAGCACGTCAAGCACGTACCGACTATGGTTAGATGCAAGCTTGGCAAGATGCACTTTGGTCTCACGCAGATATCGCTCCGAGTTCAGACGATCAAAGTCTTCATCAGTAATGCGAAGTCCAATCACGTGACGCTGACTCTTAAGCACACCATCCACATATCGATGAATAGTGGTCAGATATCGTGCATCAGTCGTTCTTACCGACGATCGCATCAGAATGTTATAGGCCCGTTTTACGAGCGCATCGCTGATATCGTCACGTCGCACCGCACGCTTCCACCATTCATTAAAGAGCAATCCTGCTCTGTATTTGTCGTGATAATTCGGCTTCAGTTCGTAGTATTTTTCATCTTTACCTCTTCGCGGTAGATAAGATTTGAAAAAAGTTTGCGAACCCAGCGCATCGAGAATACCTTCAAGCTTAATGTTGACGGTATCGACGCTGTTTTTTGATACTTGTGCTATTTGCGCCATCCTAACTGCTCCTTTGTACTGTTCCTTTGCCTTAGACGCACCACTTTCCCCTTTCTTACAAAACACCCCCGGTCATGGACCGAGGGTAAAGTAGTTCGTGAATTGTGATTACGCTCGAACCAGTACCTGATCAGGCAGGTGCTCGAACATATCGATGATATGTGGTGCAGCTGGTCCAAACTTTGCAGCAACCACGTCTGGCTTGGCCTGAAAAAAGTCACGTCCGAGATGTTCCTTGAACATAAACTTCCGACCAACAACCAGAATGTAGTGACGCTCAATGTTGCCATTAGCGACCTTGCGAAAATCAACAATATCCTGAATGATGGTTTCTTTGTCCTTAGGCAAACAGAGCAGTGAGCGCACATGCTCAATGAGGGTTTTAAACCCTTTCTGTTGAGCAAATGCTTCTTGGACCTTACGGAAGTGCGGTGTCGAAAGTGTTTTGCTTTCGGTGTCATAGACGACAATGAAGAGCTCACGCTTCGGTTTGCTGAAGCCGAAGAAATCTGCAATCCAGCCCATATAAGCCCCCTTTTATGTTGCTGTCCGTTCCCTGTGACGAGAGATAGCACCTTTTCTTACAGTAGCATCACCAAAAGCTGGTCAGGAGAGGATAATCATGTGTATTAGTCAATAAAGCACAGCAAAAGCCGGCGCTATCAGCGCCGGCTTTTGCTGTGGTTAAAAGTCTTACTAGTCGACGACTTGTACTCCTTACAGGAGCAGTACACCTTGTCGCAACTTTTTCGCAAGCGAAAAAGATAACTGGCACGGTTCGTAAAAGTCTTACTAGTCGACGACTTTTACGCCCATACTTCGAGCAGTACCTTCGATACTCTTCATCGCTGCCTCGATAGATGCAGCGGTAAGGTCAACCGCCTTCACCTCGGCAATCTCTCGCACCTGAGCACGAGTGATAGTACCAATACCTGAAGTACCGGTCTTACTTGAACCCTTGTCCTTCCCCATCTTCTTAAGAATAAGACGTGAAGCTGGACTGGTCTTCAAGATAAAGGTAAATGAGCGGTCATCGAAGACTGAAATCTCGACTGGCACCACCTCACCCATACGCTCAGCACGGGTCTGCTCGTTAAACTGGTTAACGAACTCACCGATATTGATACCGGCCTGACCGAGTACTGGTCCGAGTGGTGGAGCTGGGGTAGCCTTACCACCAGTTGCCTGAACCTTGATCTTCTTTACAAGTTTCTTTGCCATGATGTGTGTTTAATAACTAAATTGGCGAAGTGCGAGCGTTCCATAGCCACCCACTCCTCAAATTAGAAGCCCCCGCAGTATACAAGAAAAATACGAGTTTGCAAGCGATTTGACGACATTTTATTGACTTTTTAAATAATATGTGCTATTATAAAAATAAGGGAGACACTCCGTCTCCTGCGCAAATGGAGGAATGTATGCGCCTGATCCTTATCGCCACCACCCTCACTGTCTCGATGTTTGCCATCCCGGCGTCGGCCCGGATCATCCTGTCCGAGACGAACTGTGACGAGGGACAGCACATCGCCCTCGTCACTGACGAAGTCTACGACTTCGCCGACAGCGGTATCTGTGTCCCGGTGGCAGAGCCACCCTATCAGATCCGCTTCAAAGACGGCAGGATCGAGGGCTTCAACAACAAGATCGAGTACGAACAGCGCCGCGATGCGCTGGAAGAATCGGTCGAGGGGTAACAACCCCTCAGAAAAATACATCGCGTGATCCCTTGAGGGTTGCGCGGTTTCTCATTTTACAGATCAACAAAGACGCCGGCCATATAGGCCGGCGTCTTTGTGTTTTACTATCTACACTCTTTTTTAAAAAGGTTTTAGCGAGATGAGGAGCGAGGAGGCTAGGAATTTTGTGAGGAAGCCGTACTGATGTACGGTGACTGAGCGAAATTTCGTACCGACAAAGCTATTCGCTCGATTAAACCTTTTTAATTTGGAGGAAGTCGAGTTCAACGGGAGTCTCGCGCCCAAACATCGCCACCAAGACCTTCACCTTACCAGACTTCTCATCTACCTCACCCACCTTCCCTTCAAGCTCCTTAAACGGTCCGTCAACAATCGTGACGAGGTCGCCAGCACTGAGGTCTACCTTGTGAGTTGGAGTATCGTCAGACATCTGCTTCATGAGTGCACGGTATTCAGCCTCTGAGAGTGGGACTGGCTGGGTGCCTGAACCCACAAAACCAGTAACCCGAGGCGTGTTGCGAACCACGTACCATGATTCATCATCTACAATCATTTCGACAAGCACGTATCCAGGGAAGAGATTTTCCTCTTCCATGACGCGCTTACCACCCTTCACCCGAATCTTCTTTTCTGATGGAACGACCACATCAAAAATCTTTTCCTGCATGTTGAGTGAGTCGATACGCTGACGGAGGTTACGCGCAACGGCATTCTCATAGCCTGAGTACGTATGGATAGCGTACCAGTGACGCTCACCAGTTGAATGTTGCTTAGCCATAGACTAGATACTATTAACGATAAAGTCGATACCTGAGGTGAAGACAAAGTCTGCCATCGCCACGAAGAACATGACCACTGCAGAAATACCAATAACAAGCGCAGTGTACACGAGCGCCTGGTTCTGGGTAGGCCACTTCACATGCTTCATCTCGGCCATCGTGGCACGGAGATAGGTTACAAAACGATCCATAGATTGTGTGCTTAGACTCGAATAATCTTCCAAAATAAAAACGCCTCGGGGGCGATTCCTTTGTACTATACTCCTCATACCAGGGAATGTCAAAAGGAGTGGTTTGTAGGAAAGACCGGGTTTAAAGAGGTGAAAACGCCTCACCAGAGGCGTTTTGCAGTAACGAAACTGGATTGCTTCTTCGGTCGTTACCACTCCCTCATCACAATGACGTCTCCCGAGGACCGGCCAGGGCTGGCCCTAGGCCGGTCCTCGGGTTTTCATTACAGGTCATACCCCGTTCCGTCATAGCGAGCGATAGCGAAATCGAAAGCCTTGGTACAAATAAAGCGCCTTTTGAGGGCGCTTTACTCGTCAAAATTCGCAATAGTCGCTACGACACAGTGACTAAAGAATCAAAGTGACTGTGCGCGGATAATGCTCCTTTGGAGGTCGCATTACTCGCGTAAGTAAGCAATAGTCGCTACTAGGAAATTTTAATTCAATAAACAATGTGGTTATGGACGGATAAAGCGCCTTGGGAGGGCGCTTTACTCGTCAAAATTCGCAATAGTCGCTACGCTCGTTTGCTCATTTTATTTCGTAGGTGAGGTTAACGCGGCTTGTCACCGTATTCTCCCCCATTGGTACCTCTGGACTTGGTGCCATCTCAGCCTTCGCAGACATCATCATGTCGCCACCCATGCCGTATGGATATGGACTACCAGACTCTTCGTAGTAACCAGTCATCTCACCAAGCGTCACGCCGAGCTGTTCGGCGAGTGCCTCTGCCTGCTGCTTCGCATCCTCAATCGCAAGCTTGCGCGCATCGGCCTTCAGCTTCTCCTCGTCATCAATGGTGAAGCCAAGACTACTGATATCAGTCGCACCTCGCTCACCAACGCCAGTGAGGAGAGCTCCGGCAGTATCGGTATTTCGCACCTTTACGGTCACCATCTGTGAGACCTCAAAGCCATCCTGCTTTGGCTCACTTGGAGGACACATCATACCCATGATACAAGGACGCTGTTCGTAGGTGTACTTTGGAGAGAGGTTATAGTTCGTAGTCTTTACATCCTTTTCTTCTACTCCCTGCTCCTTTAGGTACCCGACAATATCATTGATTGCCTTGGCTGAGGTAGCCTGGGCTTCACTTGCAGTCTTACCCTCACCTCGCACTGAGAATGAGAAGGTAGCAATATCTGGCACAGCAGTCACTTCACCCGTACCAACGATATTGATGGTGGTTGGTCCGACCCACCCTTCACTGTTCTTAAGAGTTACGTATGCGTAACTAACGAGCGCCAACACCACTCCAGCGAGCGCTGCAGCCGCGAGACTCTGGTTCAATTTTGATTCAAAAAAGCTATTCATGGTTATAAAATATACTGATTAATGAGAGCTCGAACCGAAGTCCCAAGAGTGCCGGCTGCACCACACTGCGTAGTAAAAGCGGCTTTATCCTCTCCGGAGAGAGCTGGTGGCGTTGGTTGATCCTCCATTAAATAATACATCACGGATGCACTCCCCTCAACATGGTCAATATCGAGCGCATGACCAAACTCATGAGCAAGCACATTCACGAGTTCACCACGTGAGGTAAAGGTATAAATATGAATCGCGCCATTCATATAATCACCCTGAGTAAACTCATCTGGTTCACCAAACTCGCTATTGTATGCGTTCACACCAGCGTTGTACTGCCGAATAATCTGATTACCCTGCTCACCGAGATTATTGATACGGTCGGCGAGTTCGTTAAGTTCCTTCCCTTCCCGCTCCAGTCTCGTCGCCTCACTGGCCAACTGACGCTCTGCCACCTGGAGCTGGTCATAAATGGCATCTGGTGCACCACCTTCACTATTGTACCGATCGACTGTCGCATTGTGAGTAGCTAGACGTGACTCATAATCACTGACTGCCGCCTGATGCGCATCACGCTTCGTTTGGTAGTCTGCGACCAATTTGTCATACGCGGCTGCTAAGTCCTCTGAAGTAGCCGCCTTATTATCAAGCGAGTCGCGGAAGGTCTCCTCCGCAATGGCGCGCTCTTGCCGGTCGTCAAAGGTAAAGGAGATGGTGATGTCTGGTCGTTCATCTTTACCGACCTGTATAAACAGCTCTCGCCCCACCGCCTCCTCCCAGAGGGTCTCGGCCTCACTAATAGCAGCGAGCGCATCAGCTTCACTCAGGTTAAACCGACTATCAAGGTCTACAAGCGCGTACGTGAGCGGCGCCTGGCAATACGCCCCCACACTCGCATACCAATAGAGCGACAACGAGAGAATAAGAAGGACCGTGAGACTGCGTATCATACTGAATTCATAGTATACAAAATGTCTGAAAAAAGGCGACCGTGTCTGGCCGCCTTTTCCTCATTGATGCAGTTCGATAATGGTCGAACCGATGTAGTAGCGCAAAAATGTTCCGGCCTCTACCCCATCTATCACCCGGCTACACACCCAGTACGGCACCCCGACCAAACAAGTATCAACGACTACTCGCATGAGCCCATAATCGAATACGTTTGATTCGATAACAATCTCACGCTGCACCCGTACTGAAAACGAATCTGGCAAAGAGGTATCAACCTCCCCTGCCATCGCATAGAGTATCCACCACACCATACTACCCCCTTAGACTGTCCACTCGGTACGGTAGCAAACCGTACCGATTCGTCAACCAAAGAAAAAAGCGGTTCTGAGCGGGGGCTATGTCGTCGCGAAACGTAGCCCCTGCTCAACACCGCTTGTTCTCTTATCCTCTATCATACACGAGGTTTAATAGTGCCAAGTGGACATATCCACGGGTCGGTATACAAATATCTTAATAAGTGGTTTTCATGACCATAAAATAAGTAAAACCGCCCATGGCAGTGTCCCGGGCGGTTTTTCCTTTACTTCTTCTCAGCTCGTTCCTGAATCTTCTTGCGTGAGAGCTGCTGGGCTGCGTTCATACTGTGCTGATAGTAGAGCGCCTTACAACCCTGCTTCCAAGCCTTGAGGTAAAGCTGGTTAATCTCTTTCACTGGCGTATCTGGTGCCACCATCACATTAAGTGACTGTCCCTGGTCGATATACTTTTGTCGTTCAGCCGCATGATCGATGAGCTTGCTCTGGTCGATTTCAGCAAAGGTACGGAACACGGCCTTCTCTTCATCACTGAGGAAATCAAGGTGCTGGACTGAACCATCGTTATCGCGGATACTGTCCCACACTTCCTTCGTATTCTTCCCCTTCTCAGTGAGGAGCGTCTCGAGGGTTGGGTTCTTAATAACGACCTTGAGCTTCGCCACATCCTTGATGTAGCAGTTACTCCAGATTGGCTCAATTCCCTGCGAAACCTGCCCAAGAATGAAAGCTGACGAGGTAGTCGGGGCGATAGCAACTGTCGTTGTATGACGACGACCGTACCCCTTCAAAATTTCTGGCTCACCCATTGTCTTGGCCATTTCGGCTGAGGCAGCGAGTGAACGCTCCTGGATAAGTTTGAAGATCTCAGTATTGAGACGACCAGCTTCATCACTCTCAAATGGTAAGCCCTTTGATTGGAGATATGAGTGATAGCCAAGTACACCGAGACCAAGAGCGCGATTCGCTTTCGCAAAGTTATATGGTCGCTCCATGAAGCGGAAGGCGAGACGCTTGTCTTCATCCTCACTATCGCGCATTGCTTCAAGTTTACTGATAAAGTCACTCATGACCGCATCAAGGAAGTAGGTCATCGTCTCGACGAGGTCAGTATCCTTCCAGTCATCATAATGCATGATGTTGATAGACGAGAGACAACACACAAATGACCAGTCACGGTTACTTGGGAGCATAATCTCACTACACACATTACTGGCGTAGATAGGGAGATTCTTGTCCTTGTATACTTGCGGACGCTGATCGTTCGCATTATCAATGAACATGATGTACGGGTATCCAATTTCACCACGACGCTGGATAACCTTTGCCCACACTGCTCGCTTATCAGCATCCCCTGCAATCATTTCTTCCATCCACTGGTTGGTTACCGTCACCGCGTGGTTGATTTTTTGGATTGGGTTACCTTCGGTACCAATATCAAGAAACTCAAGAATATCAGGATGCTCTACCGGCAAATACGCTGCAAACACGCCACGTCGAGTCGCTCCCTGACTCACCACATCAAGAATCTTTTCAAAGAGTTGCATGAAGTGCACCGGACCTGATGAGTGCCCGTTCTGGGTGATTTCACTGCCACGTGCACGTAAGTCACCGAAGTAGGCTGAGCAACCACCACCGTACTTAGACATCATCCCCACCTCACTTTGGGTATGAAGAATGTTAGCCATATCATCGGCGACAAATGACCCAAAGCAACTGATTGGTAAACCGCGCTTGAGGCCGAAGTTGGCCCAGACTGGTGTCGCAAGCGAGATCCACCCAAGACTCATGTACTTCTCAAACTTGTCAGCAAAGCCTGGCTTCTCAAGGACCTTCTCAGCGTACTCGGCGACGTACCGGACACGCTCTTCGGTCGTCTGACCATCAACAAGGTAGCCACGAGACATAAAGGCTCGCGTGTTCTCGTTGACCCAGTACCATGGCTCGTTGTAATTAGTAGACATATATCGGACAGACTAAATCAGCATTACTAGAATAAATCATCACTGGTCACACTGGCAGCGCGCTTGTTGTAATTAATTGAGCGCTTATCAAAGAAGTCGACATGCTTGGTGGCAATCACCTCATTATCGAACCAGTCAGTCTCCTCAAGGAGCGCTTCACTGACCTCAAAGTGACGTGGCATACCAATAGCAGCTAGTGAGTTATTGAGACGATTCTTAATGAACTCCTTCACGTTTTGTGCTGGCAAGAAATCAAGCTCACCAGCTTCGAAGATCCAGTCCACCACACGACTTTCAGCTTCATACGCCTCTTCACACGCCTTGATAATCGCGTCCTGCATCGCCTTATCAAACCACTCAGGGTGCTCTTCCTTGATGATATTAATCACATCAATACCAAAGAGTCCGTGGAGGTTCTCCTCTTTACTCGTCGCCTCAACTGCATTACTGATTCCCTTAAACAAGTTCTTATGCTTGTTGAACGACATCATGATAAGGAACTGAGAGAAGAGTGAGACATGCTCGATAAAAAGTGAAAAGAGCATTACGGCGTGCGCATATTCACGATTCTCTTGCGTACGCGACAACTCAGCCACCTTATCAAGGTAATCCATACGCTGCTGAATCACCGGAATATCTTTAATCTTGGCAAACTCATTATTAAGTCCAAGAATCTCCAGGAGGTGTGAGTAAGCGTCAGTATGACGAATCTCAGATTCAGCAAAAGTTGAGCCCACTGCTCCAATCTCAGGCTTTGGCATCTTCTTGTAGATATCACCCCAGAACGACTTCACCGCTACCTCAATCTGCGCGATGGCAAGCATCGTGTTCTTGATGGCATTTCGTTCAGCATCATTCACATTTACGTGGAAGTGCTGGACGTCTCCGGTGAAATTGAACTCGGTGTGTACCCAGTATGAGTGACGAATCGCATCGACATACTCATAGAGCTCAGGGTACTCGTACGGCTTTAAGTTCACCCGCTTGCGGAAAATATCACGCTCACGCATCTTCTTACGCTCATTACGGTAAATGATGTACGCCTTGGCGGTATCAAAGTAATTGAGCTCCATGAGAGACGCTTCAACGAGGTCCTGAATTTCTTCAACGGTTGGATAGCCGTCGACACACTTCTGCGCCTTTGGGTCACCGTCAGCGGCAGTGCCAGACTGGACACACATCGAAATTACTTTCTGGTGGACGAGGTTCGCCACCTTCTTGGCATCTTCTGCCCCGCCGGCGTTGGTCTCCGCCAGCGCCATCAAGATTGCGTGTTCAATCTTCGCAATATCAAATGGCTTTACTGAACCGTCACGCTTTTTTATCTGCTTAATTTCCATATCACAATAAGAACTGCTGGTAAAACGCGACTCTACATTAGAACTCTCATACAAACACAATCTGTGGTGGTACTCATGACATGAGTGTTGGCTTACACTCATGTCACTAGTCGATTGGGTCTACAGAAGAGTTCGTCGGAGAGAAGACAAGACACAACCAGGTGTACTGGCCACTTTCACGTCATCAAGGGCGTGTGCGTGGGCGTGTCTTACCTCCGACACGCACGATGTGGAGATCCGTCGTGCGGTACCACTATAGTATGGTGGTTTTAGGGACTTGTAAAAAAGGGCCTGACTTCGGTCAAATGGCTTAAATAAAGGACTTTACTCCCCCACTCCCCACTGTGAATGTGGATAAGTCATGGGATAGCGATATTCAAAAACTGATTCTCTCATTTGGCGAGAGCTAAAAATGCCCCACGGGTACTCCGGGAGCATTTTTAGGCACCATCTCTCTGTCTTAGCGACGAAGCGCGTCGCGAATCTCAGTCAAGAGCTTCACCTCATCAGATGGCTCCTTTGGTGTTGGCTTTTCTTCAGCCTGCTTCTTCTGTATCTTGGCCATCGCCTTCACGACAAGGAAGATGACAAACGCTACGATAACAAAATCAAACACACTCTGGATGAAACGACCGTACGCAATATTAGCCTCACCGATAGTGAGTGCCCAACCGGTAAAATTAACCCCACCAACTAAGATACCGATGACTGGCATCATGATGTTTTCGACAAGCGACGACACAATCTTGCCAAAGGCGGCACCGATAACAACCGCGACCGCGAGATCAACGACGTTGCCGCGCATCGCAAAGGCTTTGAACTCTTCAACAAATCCTTTCATATATAAATATGTATTACCCCACTAAATCCTTCTATACCTCTAGTATACGCCTTTTTAGTGATGATGGTGGTGTCCGCACGAATGTTCTGTGACTTTGTCAACGGTACGTGACTGGAAGTAATACGCCGCTAACAATGACGTAAATGGCACCGCCAGCACTAAGCCCATACTCCCGACCATAATGCGGAGAAACTCAGCGGCGATGACTTCCTGATTAATAGAATCGAGGAAGGAAGCGTCCGAGCGAGCAAATAAGAGGACGAGTGGCAACGCTGCTCCTACGTATGCCAAGGCCAAGGTATTCACGAGTGAACCAACATGGTCACGACCAACCCGAATTGACCGCTCATAGAGCTCGCGCCACCGGAACGCAGGGTTGGCAAACTTGAGCTCCTGTACCACCGACGCCTGGGTAATGGCCACATCATCGAGTACGCCCAGGAGACCAATAATAATACTCCCAAGAAGGAGTCCGGCGAGATCAAGGGTGCCGCCGGTTGCAAAGTTGAGGTACACGGACGCATCAGCACTAAAGCCGGTGAGGCGGAGCCAATCAACCGAAAACCAGGCAATAAAACAAGTAATTGCAACTGCAAGCATCGTGCCTGCGTAGGCAATACATACATGGAGCTTTACTCCGTGGGTCACAAAAAGCGTTACCCCGAGAATAATGGCAGCAAGCGCAAAGCTCGCGAGCGCCGGGTCGTACCCAGCCAACAAGGCCGGGATAAGAAGCCAGAGTATTGCGAGTATACTAAACCCGAGACTGAGGAGTGCCCGCACTCCCTGCCACCCCGCAAAAACTGTAATCATGAGAACCAGCAGTATACCGAGCGCCAACAGCTGCCAGCGTCGCTCCACATCTTTAAACGCGTAGTACTCCACCCCATCAATCGCGACCAGGCGATTAACGAAGATACGATCACCCTCCTCAAGGATCACCAGATCATTCAGGAGTGGTACGACTTCCCCAGTCTTCTCACCACCGAGTATCTCAATGCGGAGATTTTGCACCATCGTCGTAGCACCCGTCCCCATAATGTCCCGCTCCTCTTGGCTAACCACCTCGAGCACCCGTGCCGGCACCGTTTCTTGTAATTCTTGGTGGACTTCCTGAGCAAAAAGAGCGCCTGGTATCAACGCGAGGCACCACAATAAGAGATGAGCGAAGCGCATCATAGACCAACGACGAACTTGGTTACATAAAAACCAATTCCTGCCCCAATCATAAAGGTGAAGAAAATAGCGACGATGAGCGTTTCTTGATCCATGTCTCTAGTATACAAAATATGTATGCCTTGGCTAGAACCCGGCGGGGTCTCGACTTTTCTATAAAAAATAGGTATAACAGTGTGCACACGAGTTTCGCCTACCATCTGGTCGGCGCCCCACTCGACAAATGGCGGCTATGGTGTAACGGTTAACACTGAGGTTTGTGGAGCCTTCGATTCGGGTTCGATTCCCGATAGCCGCCCAAATGCAAGGACCCCTTCTGGGGTCTTTTGCATTTGGGCGGCTATAGAAACGCACCTGCGTGCGTTTCGTCGGGAATCGAAAGACGGAGACTTGTCGCACGGAGCGAAGCGAGTACGACAGTCGAGTCAGGGTCGTGAGCGATATTGAAAATGTAACAAAGGAGGTGTCCTATGGATGTCGTCGCTCTTTCTATCGTGGTGTTGCTCTATTTTCCGTTGCAGTACTGCTCCATCGGTATCCATGAAATGGGCCACTGTCTTGTCTTCCGTCTCTTGAAGGTCACTCCGCAATGGGTGGACATCGGGAGCGGAAAAATGTGGTTCAAATTTCAGTACAAGGGTACTTGGTTTCAAGTCAGGCGACTGCCGTTTTCTGGAGAAGTCGTTGTTGCACCTGACCACTTAAAGAAGATGGGTCTGTGGGGTGCGATTACGATGCTCATTGCGGGTCCGCTGCTCCAACTCAGCTTCGCAGTGGGTCTTGGCACGGTATCGACGCAATCCTTCAACAATCCCAGCCTACAGAAAGCATTCTTGATTCTCAGCCTGGTCATTGCAATAAACGCAATCCAGCAGCTTCGGCTGTTCAGAAAGCGGACAGAAAGAAATGGGAAAAAGCAAGAAATTCGCAGCGATGGGTTGCAGATTCGTAATTTCTGGAAGAGGCGTGAACAATTTCGAATCGTCAACACCGATTGGTAAACCCGCCTGACCAAGGCAAGACCGAGATAAACCGCTCGGCTCATGGTCGGGCGGTTTTCTTTTCCCAGCCGACCCAGTGGAACCATTTTTTATACCATCACCCGAAACAAACCTTGGCTTCGTTTAACCAATCAAGAGACGTAACTCTTTTTTTTGATTTGTTCCGCCCCAGCTCCGATAGTCATCTATTGCAATAGACTTTTATCTTGAAATTTTCGTGTACAGCTCACCAAGTATACTGTTTTGCGTATTCTTTAAAATCAGTAAACTATCCTTTTGTACTGAGATTGAGATAGTACATGGGCATTTTATTGAAAAGCCTCTATATAGGTACTATACTAAAGCAAATGCCATCAAGTAAACATAAATCGACAGGATTTACACTTGTTGAAATAATGGTGGTTATAACCATTGTCAGTATCCTGGCATCAAGCGTACTGTTTGCCACCAGGACGAGTCGCGAACGCGCGAACATCGCAGCAACCCACATGACACTCCGTGAAGTACTGAAAGCAATGGAGCTATACCGTCACACCGTGGGTGACTATGCCCCAGTCGGTATCGACTTTTGTAACATTTGCCAATTCTGGGGACCAGGTAATCCATACTGGGACGCACTACCACCAGTAGGTAAGTTTAATTCTATCCCTTACACTAACGGATCATGGCGTAATGATATTATCGCTGAACTTGACGCGAAGGACTTGATGCCAAATGTCGACGCGTTAGTAACTGATGCCTGGGGAAATGAATTTCTCTATGACAAAAACTTTCGTCAGGGATGTTTTACATGGTCTCCAATCTGCAGCCGGGGACCTAATCAAATCCTTGAGACAAATCACTGCCCCAATAGTAATCAACAGCCACAAGCAGGAGGAGATGATATCTGCGTCTTTCTTCAACCTCGATAATGAATGACATTGAGACATTACCTTTACCTTACAGGCAGGCGGTGAACCAATAAGATTTATTGCTACTAAATCTGTATACAAAAATTCCCCAATTTTGCTTGGGGAATTTTTGTATACATGTTTAGGTTATCTGAATTCTACAAAGGCTCCATAATCTATCATGGACGTAACCGATTCAATACCATTAAGGTTACTTGCGCCGAGTACATTTGATGATGAGTTTGTTACTACCAAATCAACCAACGGTACTCGCTCGCCATTACCATTGAAGTGTAAGAATTCAATACCAGAAACTTTGTCACTTCCGTCTGGACCGATCACAAGGTGTGAATGCCAATCTTTTACAACAAGAACGCGATAATCATTTCTTGTACCACTTAGATACAATGTATCTTCGCCTTCACCACCCAATACGATATCGTTACCCTTACCAGCTTCAAACCGATCATTAAATTCTCGCCCTCTCATATCATCTTCATACTCAGTACCTCTTATCAAAGCAGGCGAGACAATGATGTTGCCAAATAGGAGCGCAGTATCAAGAGCTGATGCGGAAATTGGTTCAGTGCTCGTCTCATAAGACTTATTTTCATGGGTATTCCAATAATTAGGTCTGAGGGTATTCCCGTTATAGGTCACCTGTGTGTTGTTCGTGTAAATGTGATAGGCCGGCAACGTTGTACTAATTCCGAGCTGTTTACCCAATGTTGCCCAACGATTGATTGCGTACACCATAACACCCTCGCCGTACAGTGGTGCGGCCTGGTAATCGAGAACATCTTTAATGACAGTGAATGATTTTGGAGTATCTACTACAGGTGCTGGGGTTACTGGGTCAGTTGAATCCACAACCGTCTGATTTGAATCAGACTTAGTGAGCATGTCGATGAGATCGTAGGTTGCGTTCGTATCCACAAATCGTACCCGCTCAACATTACGTACAGTATCTACACCTTCAGGACCAGACACCTCGACACCACGACTCTTTTTAATAAACGAGTATGCTGACAAAGGTCCTGCGAGCTCCAATACATCAAGCCCTCTTCCACCATCAATATCGTCATTTCCTAGTCCGCCCCCAAGAACATCATTGCCACCGTCACCAGAAATCAGATCAGCTCCACCAGCACCATAAAACACATCATCCATGTTTCGACCGCGCATATCATCAGCGAAGTCGGTTCCGGTGATAGCCACTGGACCTACTACCAAGTCTCCAAACCGTAACGCAGTTGAAACTGCATCTGAACCAATACTTTTACCAATTCTTTCAATTCGATTTTCGTTGATGAGCCAGTAGTTAACTCGATGAGATTTACCATCAATAGTGGCCTGAGCACGGCCGTGATGAATAGAATAAATGGTGTTACCTTTACTCTGACCCCTTAATTCATTTGCAGTTGCAGACATGCCGTTAATTGCATGAATGCTGACACCAGCACCGCTCACGGCCGGTACAGCCTGGTATGTTTGCTGGCCAGCCACAACACGGAATGATGTTGAAGTGGTCGCGGTCTCAGTTGGTGGTGTATCCACTGGTACCGGCTTACCCTCGCTAAAAGTAAACGTTTCTACTCCGTAGACATAATCTTTACCATCTGGACCAACAACCTGCTTTCCGACCCCCTTGTCCGTAATCGTATAATCAGACTCCTTTCCTTTAAGGATTAGTATATCGGTACCAGCACCTCCATTTACACCATCGTTACCTGGACCAGGATATAGCACATCATCTTGAGGTGAACCGACCAGATAATCTTCGGCTGCTGTTCCAGCAAGGGTCGTCGCTCCGCCTGCCGCACGAATTATCTTCCCCTGCTGATAATGCTCTCCACCCTTTTCAGTCCACCAGATTTGTTCACTTGATTCTAGTCTTTTTAATAACTGGGCACGTGGATTATCGTCGTGCAGTGACGCGAGCATACCCCACGATCCATACTTACTTGGTGCACCAACTTCTGTAAAAATCATAAATGGCCCAGTACCAAGCGACTTCCAACCATCCCATAATTCCTTGTAAAGGTCCGCCATCTGTGGACTACGTACAAAACCGGTAAGATGCTCTTGCAGTGCCTGCATTTCCTTCTCTGGTACGTTTATAGCAAACGCATGTTGTACGTGCTGACCACCTTCGTATGGTATTAATTGGAGGTTGAACTTGTCGGCAAGAGCTTTTTGTAGCTTGAGGTCCATCAGTGTTCTTTTTACACTGTCATTCGCATATCGGTGCACCGGAGCATCAACTACTGCAGTTCCCGTGTACGGTGTTGAGAGTCGTAATTCTGTATTACTTACAACCTCCCATACTGAATAGAGTGTACCATTTATATCAATAAGGGATCCTTTGGGTGCATCTTCTGTGAATACTGTCCCAACACCTCGTACAGTTTGAGTACCGTTCGGCACAGCTTGAATGTTGATTTTACCCCGACCGACAACAGGCTTTTGGAGTAAGTCGCGGTGAAAATTATAACCATTATCACCGGTTGCAAGGAGTGCAAGCATTTCATTTCGTAACTTTTGACTTTTTATCAAATCTCCACCGAAGTATGTTGTCGGTGAAAGTACATCAAACATTGTATGTGGCGGGACATAATTAGTTGGATCATGTTGTTTCCACATTGGAGCTAACAGTACCTGCTCACTCACCCACGTACTTACACTCTGAGTTGGTGCCACGCGTCGTAAGTTTGTATCTGCACGACTACCATACACTTCGGTCAAAATCTTCATCACCTCGTAAGAGCGCTTCCCCATGTAATTTACCCAGGCTGCCCCACCGTTTTTTGGATCCAGTTTCCACTCTTTAATACCCGCACTATGAGATTGGTTTGCCTGCTGAAATGACCAATTCCATACCTCGTTTGATAACTCGACATACGCTACCAGTTTAGGGTCAAGATTTTGTTTGATGTAATCACCAAACTTTCTCACATACTCATCATCAGCTAAAAATGGGAGGTTAAACCATGGATCGATACCCGCTTCATTAGCAAGTCGCACTAAAACTTCCAAAGGTACACCGGCTGAATACGAATAGATATCATTGATGCCAACAATCTCTTCAGACCATTTAGATTTTTTTGAGTTATTTGCCCCCATGGTACCCATAAAGCGTATGATACGAGCGTCCTTAACTACATTTAGGTAGTCTGGATTAAAGAGCGCTCCCGCCTGAAGCAGTGGTATCATGTCCTCTTTCACGATACTAATGTTTCGAATGTAATTACCAGTATTATTTGGATCTGTTTTACTTATGCTGACCATCCAATTACCCTGATTTGGCTTTATGGTAAAGACAATCTTCCCTGGTTCTCTGGAGATTATCTGACTCCTACTTATAAGCGATACATCAATAGTACCCTCTCCTTCATATGTGAGTACATACCGGCCGGCTCGAGATTTGTCTGAACCGTATTGGTCTGACCAAGCAAAAATACCCGCAACACTCGTCACTTCACTAGGAATTTTTTTGACCCAACCCTTTTCATCAAGATAACCACCCCCTTTGAGATCTTGGTAATTCATGCCACCCCATTTACCAGGGTGATGACCGATCCATGGTCTCATAATCTTTGCCACATCAATGAACATCATTGAAACATCATAATCACTGACTGAAGCAGCGCCGTACGCTGTCACCGGATTATCACGCCCTTCGAGCGGCTGTAAGCGTGGCACCGTTATGTTAAGTCCGAGTAAAGAACCTGCCGGAGTAACTGCTAAACGGTTTTTAAAATTAATCAGTGTAGACTCAACATCAAATAAGACTTCAGATGCCACTGATGCATGGGCTAATGCAGGCATTGAGTTAACAAAGAGTGCAAAAATGAGCACGACTACAACGGCTTTGGAGTACATACGTGATACTTAGAGAATAATAACGTCTCCTCTAAGTATAGATTGACGCCACAACGTATTATTCTATTGTACACACCTCTCTTGAGGCTTTTACTTACTAGTCATTGAAGCAATCTGCGTATGCTTGATGCATGCCTTACGTTGTACTTTTACTATGGTTAGGTTATATGACTCATATGATGCGACAAAATCAATATTTATTCATACATACCTTGACATCGCTCATTTTCATTTCATATCTTATTGTATATTTGACACTATCTAACAACAGGTATACACTCGTACTCAGATAGAGGAACAGTCGGTGGGACAGCCCACCCCTTTCCTTCAGTTTAGATAGTGTACTTTATACATTATCTAAACACCTCCCCTACCGCTGGGGTGGCGCGCTGGTGATAACCATCAGTAGCGCTCCACCTCAGCAGTAGCCGGGGGCGGTCCTTTGACAACCGTATATCTCTATTAGAAAGGAGGCCACTGTGGCCAACAAAGAACCGGTACCCACGCTCCCTGAAGTGTGGGTCACCTACCTGACCCCGTTTGCGACCGCAATTGGGTCAGACATCGACAGCGCCACCACTGCCCTCACGGCTGTGGTCGGCGAACCGGGGACGGAAGCAATTGCGCTCCTTGAAGACGCCGTGGCCGGAGCCACCGACGAGGAAATCAGAACCTGCTTCCCTACCGTCCCCTCCGCTCGGCTGCGGGCGGCAGTGACTGGTCACCTGCGCAAACGCACAGCACCTACGGTACCGCTCCAGCCCTCCCTATCCCTTGACGTGCTTCCTGCACCGCGTACCGACGACAGCTTCATCGCTGCGCTGAAGGTGGGCGGGGTTTCGAAGGTCGGCCAGACCGAACTCGAAGCCGGCGTGAAAGCAGCGCTCGCAGACCGCGTGGACTTCTTCGGGATTCCGAAGAAGATCCTCGCGGCCATGGAGCGTCACGCCGAAGTGACGGAAGAACCGTTCGGCGATTCCTACTACGAGGTCGTGAAGCTGATCACGAAGCGCGACTACTCGGACATCTTCGCGGCGCTTGGGGTGCCGGCTTCGGCCGTCCCCCAAGCGAAGCGGACGAAGTTCCTGACGCAGATCAACAACATCCTCTGGCCGTCTATCCAGGGTTTCAACGCCCAGCTCTCGGGCTGGTTTGATGCCTGGATGAAGGCTGCGGGTAACCCCGCGATGATGATGCAGGCGATCACAAGCCTCGCGGGTGGCGGCGGTATGCTGGCACCCATGATCTCGATGCCGGACACCGAACCCCTGCGTATCGCAGCGGACGAAGTGGTCGACACCGTGAACCGGGCCTATGCCGGAGTCGGCGTGCCGGCGGCACGGGCGCTGGCGTATGAAGCCACCCAGGTGAAGGAGCTTCTCGCCAAGCCTGAAATCATGGGGCTCGTCGGCGCCACGAGCCGCGAACTGATGCTGAAAGAACTCGGCATCGACGTCTCGGCGAACTTCATCTCGATGGAGCACTCCGTCGTGAAGTACGTACTCGCGGTCAGCAACCTCTCCGCACAGCCGAAAGGCTCGCGCGAAGAGCAGGCCTACCTGCAGAGCCTCTACCAGCTCGGGGCAGCTATCCCTTGGGAGAAACTGCTCGCGGGCGGGACAGGGAAACGCGCCTCGAGCGCCAACCCCGAACGGGCCTGGGGACGTCCGACTGACGAGTAACAGTCGGGACAAGTGACAACGCGGGGCGGCGGCGAAGCCACCGCCCCGAAGAACCAAGAACGGAGCAACCTCATGGACGAACACCTCCTTGATTATGATCTCGAGGCACTCTACACCGAGATCATGGCGGCAACACGTCCCGAGGATGTGTTCGGCCGACCGGCCAAAAACCTACCACTTCCTGAACAACAGGCAGCACAAGAACGACGCTTCCGTGAACTCACGGCAGCGCTCGACCCCAACCGCTACACACGCATCGTCGATGCCACGGCAGCAAGCGATGCGCGCTTGCGACTCACGGAGTGGTACGAAACTGCGAAAGCAGCGCTCGTCTCTGGCACCTCGCTTTTCACCTTCATGGTCGGACAGACTACCTACCATATCGGTGAACGA
The DNA here is from genome assembly GCA_964618165.1 of uncultured Candidatus Saccharibacteria bacterium. GTDB lineage: Bacteria > Patescibacteriota > Minisyncoccia > Phycocordibacterales > UBA918 > OLB19. The sequence continues at coordinate 26,270 of CAZTWW010000008.1, forward strand.
ATCGCTGTTGGTGATTACTCAGTACTTCACCGAGGCACCGCGACCCTCTACGAGACGACCTCGGAAGTGGTGCTGAAGATCGCGAAGGACGAGTCCACGAGCCGCGTCCTTACGACCGAAGCGGAGCAGCTGCGCGCCTTCCACGTGCCGAGGAAATACCACCCGGTACAGCAGGTGTTGCGAACGCTCCCGAAGCTCTACGGTAGCTTTAAGGTCGAAGGGCGCACGGTCAACGTGCTCCCCTACTACCACAGTCACCGAAGCGTCCGAGACATTCAAGAACGCCTCGGTGGCACCCTACCGGTCGGCCATGCCGCCTGGATCGGACGACGACTCCTTGCCTTTCCGCTCACGGCAGCACTGGCTGGTCTCACCCACCACGCAATGACCCTTGAGCACCTCCTCGTCCACCCGCTCACCCACGAACCTATCTACCTCGGGTGGGGAGAAACGGAGCGACGTGGTCGTGAGCCAGGAAACCTAGAGAACCTGGTCTTGAGTGAAACCTTCGCTCAGATACGACAACTGTTTGGGAATGGGCGTGGCGGGTACAATCCGGACACGCCCCGACCCCTCACAGAGTACCTCGACTCGGCAGCTGCACACCATCACGGTGTCGATGCCGGAGCAGTCTTTCACGAGTTTACCGAGCTCATCTACGCAACGCTTGGGAAGCAGTATCGACCACTTAACCTCACCTAACCCACGAAAGGAGACCAAATTATGGGTGGAGGAAATTGGGACACAAGTGCCTACACGACCTCAGCCTCGAGTCGCCGGGCCAATGGCCTTGCCGACTTCGGACACGACGACGATGTGCGTCGGGGACGGGCATCGGGGATTCACCCGAGCCTTGACCCGCGCGGTATCAGGAAGAGTGTGATGGGTGTGCGCGAGTCGCGTGACAGCGCCGAGCACCCTGCCTCGCTGCCGATTATGATCGCCTTTGACGTGACCGGCTCGATGGGCGAGATTCCCCGGGTGATGCAGCAAAAGCTGCCGAAACTCATGGACATCATCCTCGCGAAGACGGCCGTCAAGGATCCGCAGATCCTGATGTCGGCGATCGGCGACTACCACTCGGACAACTACCCGGTGCAAATCGGGCAGTTCGAATCCGACAACCGCTTCGATGAACAGCTGCGGAACATCATCATCGAGGGCAGGGGCGGTGGTCAGGATATGGAGTCCTACGGGCACTCCTTCTTCCAGGCCGCTCGCCTCATCGCGACCGACGCGTGGGAGAAGCGTGGCAAGAAGGGCTACCTATTCACCATCGGCGACGAGCGCTTCTGGCCTGAACTCTCTGCTGGTGAACTGAACACCATCTACGACATCGGCGCGGAGAAGGGCGAGCAGGTTACCGACCTGATTGCCGAAGCGCGCACGCGGTGGGAGATCTTCCACATCGTGCCGACGCAGACGCAGTACCGTGGCAAGAACGCCAGCTTCTGGCGTGAACAGCTCGGTGAACGAGTCATCACGCTTGATGACGCAACCCTCGTCTGCGAAGCCATCGCGGGGACCATCAGCATGATGGAATCCGCCAAGAACGTCACGGACACCGTGACAAATATCGGCCTCACCGGTGACGCCGGACGAACGCTGGCCGATGCTCTCTCGGCACTTGTTGCCGCCTGAGCGAATCAGCACCTTCGCGGTCACCTCCTTTGAGGTGACCGCTTTTTTGTTCCACCACAGAACGGAGATCAAAATGGAACATCAAGTCCTCATCACGACCGACCTCGGCTACGGCGACGCTGGCAAAGGCACGATGGTTGACACTCTCATCCACCAGCACGACATCGACCTCGTGGTCCGCTACAGCGGTGGCGCTCAAGCCGCCCACAACGTGGTGACCCCTGACGGGCGCCATCACACCTTCGCCCAGTTCGGGAGCGGCAGCTTCCGCCCAGGGGCGAAGACCTACCTCGGCCCCAAGATGCTGGTACACCCAGGATTCCTCCTTGCGGAGGCAACAGCGCTTGAGAGCAAAGGAGTAACAACACCCCTCTCGCTCCTCTTCATCGACAAACGAGCACCAATCATCACGCCATACCACCAGCTCGTGAACCAACTCAAGGAGTTGGCCCGCGGAGCTGAGCGGCATGGCAGTACCGGTATCGGTATCGGTGAAACAAGGGCAGACAGTGAAAACGAGCTGGTCGACCATCTGACGATAGGTGATCTCATGACGCCAGTCAAGGCACGTGAAAAGCTCGCCGCTATTCGTGAGGAAAAGAAGCGTGCTATGCTTCCACTCCTTGCGGCGCATGCAGCGAACGAAGCTATCATCACGACCTGGCATCAGTTCGATTCTGCAGAGCTCTTTGCTATCTCGATAGAATCGTACGAGACAGTTCGGAAGCTCGTCACCATCACCGACAGCACCATCCTCGACGCTCATCTCAAAGCTGGCCGAAAGGTCATCTTTGAAGCAGCCCAGGGAACCTTACTCGACGAAGACTACGGATTCTTTCCGTACGTCACCCGCGGCAAGGTACGTGATGTGCACGCCCATGAACTCCTCCGGGAGGTGGGCTATACTGATCGACCGTATGTCCTTGGTATCACGAGAGCCTACGCGGCACGGCACGGACCGGGACCCTTCCCCACGGAAAACGCCTGGCTCCGGAGTCATATCCGCGAAGTACACAACGAGCATGGAGTCTGGCAGGGCGCGTTTCGAATGGGTCATTTTGACCCAATTGCGACACGCTACGCCATTGCGGCAAATACGCATGTTGATGGAGTGGCGGTTACCGCCCTCGATCAGCTCGCACACCTGCCGCACTTCTTCGCTGCCACTGCCTACATCGACAGCAGTGGCAGCGAGCTTAGGAACCTACCGCTTCCTGAGCCCGGCAACCTTAGTGAACTCGCTGCTCGCTCGGAGTGGCTGATGCAGGGCGTCTCGGCTGTGTACACCAAACGGTCGATGGAACCAGTCGCACTCCTTCAGGAGATGAGCGAGTGGCTCCACCGACCTATCGTAGCGACCTCTCGTGGCGTTACGAGAAGCGAAAAGCAGTTCTTTCCCAGCTCTTTGTAAGAGCATACAACACAAAGGCCGGCGCAACGCGCCGGCCTTTTTTCTTTAGACGATGAGTGGTAACTCAGTGAGCTTTTGACTGGTGAAGGTATAGAGTGCTGCGGGGCGATTCTGTACTCCCTCCTGTACCCGACCGGTGTCTTTCACAATATCGAGTGCCAGGATTTTCTTACGGAAGTTTCGTTTATCAAGCGTCGTACCGAGTATCATCTCATACACTCCTTGAAGCTCAGTGAGAGTGAAGTGTCGTGGGAGGAGAAACTGTGCAATGGTGGTGTAGGTGAGCTTGCCACGTAACCGACCAAGAGCAACATTTATAATCTCAGCATGATCATACGCAAGCGGTGGCAAATCACGCACGGAAACAAAGGTAGCATCACCAGCAGCAGGAACGGCCGCGGTGTCAGGTCGCACAAAACAGAGGTATGCCACCGATACCACGCGATTACGCTTATCGCGATTGACGTCACTAAAGGTATAGAGCTGCTCGCTGTAGGCGGGTTTGAGACCAACCTTCGTCTCAAGGACGCGCGTCAGGGCACCATCAGCATTCTCGGTCTCACGGATAAGCCCGCCTGGAAAAGCTTGCATCCCTTTATACGCGGACTCACTACTAACCGGCTTGATGCAAACCTTAAGCTCACCATCAAGGTACGCAAACACGACAGCATCAATGGCCATAGCAGCGAAACGCAGGTTTTCTGGTGCGCGATTCATGTGTATAGTATACACTAAGTCACAGAGATTTGAAAGGTTTTTTGATAGTTACCCTATTTGAGTACTGATGTAATCTGACCAGCGCTTTCGAGTTACCACATACAGATACGCAAGCACGGTTGCTTGTATCATCTGGAGGATGTACCCGAGAACAAAATATGAAATATCTACGGTTTCAGAAAGGTTATTGAAATATGCGAATCCAAAAATCATATGAGCTACATAGACAATCGCCACCGCTTTACCTAAGGTTGATAGCCAATGAGTGATTATCGAACGTCTTGCTTCCAGAAAACGTCCAACCATGCCAAGTACAAACAGCGAAAGTCCAACCATGCCAATCATCGTGAACACTGGTGGTTGAATGGACATATCCCAAATAGTGGCAAACGAATAATCAATCGAGATCCGAAACCCCCCACCCAAAAGACCAAGTACGCATCCTGCCATACCAGTAAGCAGTGTTATCGTATACACTTGCTCGACGTCACGTTGCAGAAAGAGGTATCCAATTGCATACCCAATCACAATAAGATAAAACCATGGCAATAGTGGCCAAATATCCATTTGAGTAAGGTCGCCAATCAATACTGTTTTTAGCTTACTCGGACCGAACAAACTCTGCCAAAATGCCGTTGTCGTAAATACAAAAAATGACAAAATACCAGCCAGCCATACCTCTCTCAGCGAAAAGAAGGAATGGGTAACAGCAATCAAGATTATGCTCAGTGCATAAAACTGTAGAACATTCCAAAGAAATGTCGCTTCATAACCCCAAGCTAAGAAGTTAAGAAGGAACCCAACGAGAGCGATGAGTACTGCTCGTTTTAGAACACTACTGAGAAAGCGCACTTTTGTCGTAACCAAGGTAAAATTGGTATTCAAAAAGTTTTTGTTTGCCAAGAAAAAGGCCGCTCCCGCAGAGACCGGCAACCACAGCACGAGCAGACCAATACCAATATATCCCGCCAAAAAGATACTCGTATCAATTTGCTCAATCCGATTCACCGGATAGACATACCACCACACTAAACAATGCACAGTAATCATTGCAAGGAGCCCTACCCCTTTCATGATATCGAGGAACTCCCAGCGCTTGTTCATACAACAAGACTCGCCAAATCGCCAAGTTTCACTTTACCGCTATGCGTCCGAGGAAACTCAGCCACAAACACCACCTGCGCTGGTGTGGCGTAATTACCGATTTTCTCTTGCACGAGGCGAATGAAACCAGACTCGTTTATGTGAGCTGACTCAACCGCTTCAACAAATAAGACGATACGCTGCGTACCATCAGTCCGTGGTACATCAATAAGTATGGTTTGGACACCATATGCCTCCTGACACACTTCAAACAACTTTGCAGTATCAACGAAGCGACCTTTTACCTTTATCAATGTGTCAGCCCGCCCCATTACTTCTATGAGACCACCATGATCTATCGCTCCATCATCAGTGATAAAGTAATCATAATTTTCAGTCCAAGACTGGAGGTACTTATCTTCCTGACCGATTATCGTCTTACAAAATCCAGGAAAATGATTTTTGAGTAATAAACGACCATGCTCATTGACCTGATATTGCAAACCAAATGCTGGCTTGAGTTTGCTAAAATCAAAGGTTTCGAGTTGTTCATGAGCGCGGCAGTAAAACGCTAAGCCACCAATCTCACTAGAACCATACCCGTATGAGATACTCAGTCGCGAGTTGTTAAACACAGACACGATTGTTTCAATTGCTTTTTTACTCACCTTCATACCACCGAGAACAACCCGTTCTAATGTCTCAAATTGAACATTGCTCGTAACAGGAATATTCTTTTCAAACAGCGCAATTGGGATAAGTGATGATCCTACCCGCTCTTGATTAAATATATGCGCGACTCGAGGTGATGTAAGATCAAGAAATACTTCATCAATAACGACTTTTTCTCCTAAGATAAGAGGGGTGAAAAACATTGGAATCACTGCTGCTCCCCAGGCAAAATCCATGGTAATAAACGTAGTATGTGTGCGAGACGCGAAGAGTGTCAGGTACGTTGCATACGCTGAGACAAATACTTCTGCGGTACCACTTGGAATAGCTTTGGGGACAGCGGTCGTACCAGAAGTAAGGAAGTACATGCACGGTTCATCGGCTGAAAAGGTATGCGATTTGAAATCAACTTCGGCATACTGTCGCTCGATCTCAGCAAACGATAACAACGCAACGGAATTGACTCCACTAATTGACTGTTCTGTGGGAGAGACCAGAGCGATCGTCTTCAGACTTGGAACCATTTCGCTCGTGATACCGTCAGTTGAAAACGATTCGTAGATAAGCACCTTTGCGCCAAGGAGATTCACCTGCGAGACAAGCTGTTCAGTTGTGAAACGAAAATATGAGAAGCAAAACTTTGCCCCGATAGCTAAACATCCAAGCGCATAGAGAGCTGCAATCTGCTTGTTTTCAACACTAAAACAGACGACGTCTCCAGCTTCGATGTTGAGATCGTTTCGTAAATAGGCACCAATACTCGCCACCATGGATTTAAGTTCACCCCAAGTAAAGGCTCGACGCTCATCTGTTTTTGTATAGCAAACCAGCGCCTCGGCAGCCATGTCTTTATTATGAAAAACAGCATCAAAAAGACTAATTCGACCACCAACAAACCATTGTCTTGCACCATCACCACGCTCATTAATCGACTGCCAAGATTCCTGCCAAGGAAGTTCTCGGGCGACGGCACTCCAAAAGTCATCAGGGGCCTTTATACTTTTGTCATACAAACGTTGATACATCGATTCATCTCGAGCGAGTGAATATGTCTGTAGTGAGTCAATGATATTCATAAGAATTGTTATTTGTCTTTCGCAATACTTTTTATGTACGTCGCTACTTGTCGCTGGAGCTTCCTCGCATGCTTCGCATCGCCCGATTCAAACATGAGCTTAAGTCCATACTCAGTTACACTCGGCTTCACCGCACCCCACACATCACCAAAGTCAACAAAGTAGCCGTCAAAGTGTTTGATTGATTTTGGCTTAAGACTCATAAGGTACTCAAATACCTTCTCCATTGCCAATTCTCGGTTAGCTACCTTAATCACAATATCTTCAGTCTGCTCGTAAACACGATACGGAGCAACCATCTGGCTAAATGTCATCCTCTGCTTCTTCGCCTCGACATACGTATCGACAATATACCGCAGAGTAAGGACGACAGAATCGGTGTAGTAGAAGTCACGAAAAAAGAAGTGACCCGAGTATTCGCACCCAAAGGCAGACTGACGCTTGCGCATCGCCTCCTTTACGAAGGTATGCCCGGTCTTTGCCATAACTACCCTCCCCTTGTTACGCTTAATCGTCTCTTCATATATGCGACTATTAAGATTTGTTGAGGCAATAACTGCTCCTGGCTCTTTTTTGAGAATTCGCTCGGCGATGATTGCGCCGATGATAGCGCTGTTTACATAGTTGCCGTTTTCATCAAGAAAGGCGATTCTATCAGCATCACCATCAAATGAAATACCGAAATCGTAAGTTCCGACGTCGAGCTTCGCATCAAGTGCACGCTGATTTTCGGTCAGATTTGGATCGGAGTCACGATTCGGAAAACGGCCGTCGAGTTTTGCAAAAAGTGTATCGAATGTAATCGGCAGAGCACTCGCGAGAAGTGGCACGATATCATGCGCCATGCCGTTACCAATATCAGTCGCAATCTTCACACCCTGATAAGAGGTAGGCTTTGCACCTTTGAGTACAAATTTGAGATACTCCTTATCGAGGTTTTTCAGAACAACCTTACCTGGTTTTTTAGCTACCACAGACTTCCCTTTGGTAACAAATGCCTGCATCTTACGAAGACCGTTCGTGGCAGTAAACGGAACTGCCTCAGCATGTACAAGCTTTAATCCATTATAGGCAGCTGGGCTGTGTGATGCGGTAATCATCACCCCAGGAAGCTTGAGTGACCCAGAAGCAAAGTAGAGCTGTGGTGTGGCAACGAGACCAAGGTCAATCACCTGCGCACCAGCGGTCGTCGCACCAGCTATGAAGGCCTTATGGAGTGCCGGGGATGAGAGACGCATGTCTCGACCAACAACAAGCTTCGTGTACCCAAATAATTCCACCATTCCTTGCGCAACCGCGTATGCTACCGCCTCATTAATCTCCTTCGGGTACGTCCCGCGGATATCGGCCTCTTTAAAAGCACGGGTATAATCGGGCGGTAATACGGTCGAATGTGTCATATGTGAGTAGTATACCACTAGCGAATCAAGCCTTCAGCACGGAGGATTTCTGTTGTAAGTGGTAGCGTCTCACGAAGATTTTTGTGAGCAGTGACACGAACAATCGCGAGGTCATGATCACCACCAACCGCAATCAGAGACTCTATCGTACCCACCACAAAACCAGCAGCCTCAGTAAGATGTGACCAATCCTTATACTGACTCAGCAACTCTCGTTTTTTAAGGAGTGTGATTTTATCTTTCACACGACCAGTTGTTTGCCCTAGTAATCGGACCAGTTTTGCCTGGTCTGAGGAAAGGAGCTGTAACAATACCTCACTACCAACCACACAGTTATCATGCGTCTTCGTATTATGATAGACCGCTACCATCATCAGTTTTGGCTCCATTGATACCGCAGAGACATAGGTACAGATATTCATATTTATCTTCCCTGTCACATCTTTGGTGACCAGGCTCCATACTGGTAACGCGCTTCGATTCCAGAGTTTTCGCATAACGGTATTGTACAGATACAATTATTTCGTACAATGCAGATATGAAACCACTCACGGAGAAAGACATCGAACGTCTCATTCTTATGGCCTGGGCAGACACAGTCAGTTTTGAAGCAATTAAAGCTGAGTTTGGTCTCACGTACGATGAGGTGAAGCATCTCATGTTTAAGCATCAGAGTCGCCAGACATATACCCGGTGGCGAAAACGAATTCGTGCTCGGTCTGGAGACCGAAGCAAGCATGAAGCGGTCAGTCGGGTAACCTCGCGTCGGCAGAAGCTTGATGTGTAATTTGTAAAAGACTGGATTTGGTCACGAATCACTAAGTATATTGATTCACTACGTTCTCAATCTACTAATTGTTCTTGACCACGCCTCGCAGTTTTCTTTTCTTACAAAAGAAAACATCGCTGCGGCTTTCAAATCCCTCACGCAAGTGATACTAATCACTTGCTCGCTTCCGCCGGAATAAAAATCACCCCGTAAAGGGGTGTTTTTTATTCCGGCGGAAGCGGAGGGATTTGAACCCTCGATGGAGTTTCCCCCATGCATGATTTCGAGTCATGTGCCTTCAACCACTCAGCCACGCTTCCGTTCACACTCCAGCGTGACCAAGTGGTTGAAGGTTTCATCCACCTCCTTCCAGTCGGTCACGCTGTCGTCTGTGCGTGGGCTAGTATAGCACCGGCGCACACCTGAACGCCAGACGGCGTTCTCTGCTATAATCACGCCATCATGAGTAAAACCAAACAAACAATTTTAGAAGAAATTGCCACTGAACGAAAAGAACTTCGGGTACAAATAATTCTCACCGCACTCACTGGTATTGGGCTTGTCGGGGCAGTCATTGCAGGCTTCATGGAGGCAGAAGCGTGGGTTATCTATAGTCTCTACGCGCTTGCATACGTCGCGGGTGGTGCACCAGCTGCGAAGGAGGCAATTTCGTCACTTCTCCAAAAAGAACTCAATATTGATCTTCTCATGGTCCTCGCGGCGCTCGCTGCTGCTGGGGTGGGTGAGGTGCGTGACGGTGCGATTCTCCTCTTCCTCTTTAGTCTCGCAGGGACACTTGAACACTACGCGATGGGGAACACGAAGCGCTCAGTCGCGGCACTGATGGACCTTCGACCCGATGAGGCAAATCGCTTGTTGGCGTCCGGTGAGACGGAACGGGTAGCGGTTGAGGCACTTGTTGTCGGAGAGCGGGTACTCGTGCGTCCGGGTGAGCGGATGCCAATTGATGGCGAGGTGGTTATGGGTGCTGGCGCGGTGAATCAAGCTCCGATTACCGGTGAGTCGGTGCCGGTTGATAAGGTGCCAGGAGATAAGGTCTTCGCGGGGTCGGTGAATGTGAACGCTCTGTTGACTGTTGAAGTGACTGCGACAGCAGCCCGCTCGACCTTGGCACGCATGATTGAGCTTGTGATGGAGGCGGAAGAAAAGAAGTCACCAAGTGAGCGTTTTAGTGATTGGTTTGGACAGCGGTACACCTTTATTGTGCTCTTTGGGAGTATTGCGGCGCTTGGTGCATTTCTCCTGGTTG
>CAZTWW010000009.1:0-32814 GCA_964618165.1 uncultured Candidatus Saccharibacteria bacterium
TCGCACAGTTCCGTGAACTTGAAGCCTTTATGCAGTTTGCGAGTGACCTCGATGAGGACACTAAGAAGCGTATCGACAGTGGTCGCAAGTACGTCGAGCTCTTGAAGCAGAAGCAAAGTAACCCAATGCCATTCTACAAGCAGGTAATCTCTATCTACGGTGCCAATACGGGTCTACTCGATGGGGCAGATGCGAAGCAGGTACCTGCCATTGAAGCTGCCTTCCATGAGTTTATCGAGCGTGACCGCAAGTCTATCCTTGATACTGTCGCATCTGAGCGAGCGCTCAGTGATGAGACGAAGGCAGCCCTTGATACTGCTATTGTTGACTTTAAGGGCGCCAACGCCCAGTACTACAGTTAGTCGTACGTAACGAATACTATCGTGGCTCTCAAACAAATTAAAAACAAAATAGCGTCAACCAAAAAGACTGGCAAAGTGACCAAGGCGATGGAGTCTGTCTCGGCGGTGAAGATGCGCAAGAGTCAGGAGCGCGCGTTTGCGAGTCGTCCGTACGTGCACGCAGCGATGCGTATTTTGTCTCGTGTCTCAGTCGCTGATGAGGCGCTCCAGCACCCCCTCGCGCAAAAGCGTGGTGAGGGGAAGCGACTTGTCGTTATGGTCACCAGTGATAAGGGGCTCGCCGGTAGTGTCAACAGTGCCGTCTTAAAGCAGGCTGATATCCTCCGTCGTGATGGAGTTCAGTATGACGTCGTTGCGATTGGTCGCAAGGCGGTTGAATACGCTGAGCGTGAAGGGCTTACGGTAGTGGCTCGCTACACCAATGTCGCAGATGGGGTGACCGTCGGTGATGTGTATGAGATGGCTAAGGTCGTCATGGATTCCTTTGCTACTACAACTACCTACAGTGAAGTAAATGTCATCTATCAAAACTTCATCTCTACCTTTGAGCAGACGCCGACGCTCCGTCAGGTATTGCCACTTGATCCGGCTGAGATTCACTACATTATGCAGGGCATCAAGCCAAAGCATGGGAAGTTTAGTGATGATGTAGTGGCAGGGGATAGTGTCGTCAATTACACGATTGAACCGTCAGCCACTGCCGTACTTGATGCGCTTATCCCGCAGCTCGTACAAATTCTCCTCTACCATGCGCTCCTTGAGAGTAAGGCATCTGAGCATAGTGCTCGTATGGTCGCGATGAAGAATGCAACCGATAAGAGTAAGGAGGTGGTAAAGGCACTCACGATTAAGTTCAATAAAGCCCGCCAGGCAAAGATTACGGCAGAAATTTCTGAAATTACTGCTGGTGTAGCAGCCCTAGAATAAAAACGTGTGATATGGCTTCATTAACTTTGTCAGGTTTCAGTAAAATAATGTTCAACGGACAACTAGTACGCCTCACATTATTTTCTTCACCTTCCTCGTTACTAATGCCATCTGACACGTTTTAGGCGGAGAAGATTTGTCAGAAAAGACGTTAAAATCACCATTACCAAATTTCAAACACAAATTATAAATATTATGAGTACTACAAATACAGGTGTCATTACCCAGATTATCGGTCCGGTTGTCGACGTTCATTTTAAGGATGGTGTTCCGTCACTCCTTAATGCGCTTACAGTCAAGAAAGAAGACGGTGAGACCCTCACACTTGAGGTGGCACAGCATGTTGGTCTCGATCGCGTACGAGCGATTGCGATGCAGGACACCCAGGGTCTTACCCGGGGTATGGAGGTTGTGGACACCGGTGCTGCTATCTCAGTACCAGTCGGCGAACCATCGCTCGGGCGTCTCTTCAACGTGCTCGGTCAGACGCTTGATGGGAAGGGCGAGGTGAAGGGTGCGAAGACTCGTGCCATTCACCAAGAGGCTCCGGCGTTTGTTGAGCAGTCTACGAAGACTGAAGTGTTTGAAACTGGTATCAAGTCGGTTGACCTCCTCGCCCCATTCATTAAGGGAGGTAAGGTTGGACTCTTTGGTGGTGCCGGTGTAGGGAAGACAGTGCTTATCCAGGAGCTCATCCATAACGTGGCCTCTGCCCACGGTGGATACTCGGTGTTTGCTGGTGTTGGTGAGCGAGTGCGTGAAGGTAATGACCTCTACCACGAAATGAAAGATTCTGGCGTGCTTGATAAAACTGCACTCGTATTTGGTCAGATGAATGAGGTGCCAGGAGCACGTGCTCGTGTGGGTCTCACTGGTCTTACCATGGCCGAGGCGCTCCGTGATCAGGGTGGTAAGGACGTGCTCTTCTTTATGGACAACGTCTTCCGCTTTACTCAGGCAGGACAGGAGGTATCGTCACTCCTTGGACGTGTATCGAGTGCTGTAGGCTACCAGCCGACCTTGGCTGAGGAAATGGGTAAGATGCAGGAGCGAATTACCTCAACGAAGAATGGTTCGATTACCTCAGTACAGGCGGTGTACGTCCCTGCTGACGACCTCACTGACCCAGCCCCAGCGACTACGTTCTCTCACCTCGACTCAACTGTGGTACTTAGTCGTCAACTCGCATCGCTCGGTATTTACCCAGCGATCGACCCTCTTGAAAGTAACTCGTCTGCCCTCAATCCAGCGATTGTGGGTGAAGAGCACTACCGTGTGGCGCAGGGAGTAAAGATGGTACTCCAGCGCTATAAGGATCTCCAGGACATCATCGCGATTCTCGGTATTGAAGAGCTCTCAGAAGATGACAAGCAGACGGTCTACCGTGCTCGTAAGATTCAGCGCTTCATGTCGCAACCGTTCTCAGTAGCTGAAGTATTTACTGGCGCGCCAGGCAAGTACGTGTCACTTGCTGATACGGTCCGAGGCTTCGGTGAGATTCTTGATGGGAAGCATGATGATAAAAATGAATCTGCTTTCTACATGAAGGGCTCAATCGAGGAGGTAAATTAATACCATCTACTTTGTTGGGCAGTGGATAATATTTCTCACTGTACCACCAAGTACACCTCAAAATATTTTCCACTGCCCGCCGCGTATCTGGCATCACTTTACCTCTCGATATAGCGCTGTGGCTAATCCCAACAATCACTTATGGCAAAATTCTTAAAATTAACTATCGCACGGGTCGACGGACCAGTCTTTGACGGGGAAGTTGTCTCGGTGACCCTTCCAGGGACTGAAGGTGAGATGACTATCATGGCTGACCACGAACCACTCGTGTCAGCACTTAAGGCTGGTACGGTCACAGTTCGTCCTGCGACTGGCGAGAGCACCTCATACGAACTCACGAATGGCACGGTCGAAGTCCGTGACAACCACGCTACTGTCCTTATTTAGCTATACAGAAACGCAGCAGATAAAAACAAAAACCTTTCAGTTAACTGAAAGGTTTTTGTTTTACTTGTGTTTATTGTAATCTGATTTAGACTAACTTTAGAGAAGGAGTATAGGAGGTATTAAGATGCCTAAAGAATCCATCTGGATGTCACCTGACTTGTTCGTTAAACGTTTCGACTCGTATCCATCATTACTTGGCTCTGTTCTTAATTTTACATCCATCAAAACATATAAGCCTGCAGTCACCTTGACTCGTGACTTGCAGAGAGGTGAGTACGTATCAGCGCAAAAGCTTATCCATAACTATTTTGTGCGGTGGCCGATGGCAATTGTCGGTGTTGCCTTACGTGATAAATACGCTAATCATTTTGAAGATGTGTATAGTGAGGGTACGTATCCACTAGTGGATAAAAAGTACAATATAGTATTGCGTGTGCACGGTGTAGGCTGTACTGAAGTTATCACTTGGCTTTACCGGTCACATCATATTTGGTCAAAGGAATCAGTGAATACTCAGAATCCGAAATTAGCCTACCTCCTTGAAGGTTGTGGGTACTATCAACTAGAGAGTATGCAGAAGTTCTTAGTAGGTCAGATACTCTCTAGAGGTGACATATTAGATAATCACGATAAAGTAATAATCGCTGGTCGCATGGCGAAGGTGACAGAAAAGAGTAGATTGCGAGCGTTAAGGTAGTCATTTGGTTGACGCCCCACTAATAAGGAATCCCATCCTTGTTGGTGGGGTTTCTTATTACTTTTGGCAATTGGGACAGTAGTGGGTGCCGCGACCAGCGCAACGGATTTTTTTGATAGTAGTACCACAGCGGGGGCAAGGGGTGCCTTGTTTACCAAAGACTTGGAGGTAGTCGGTGTAGTTGCCATTATCACCACCGGTGTCAACAAAATGTTGGAAGGTGGTCCCGCCGACTTTTATAGAGTGGTTCATGATATCGCCTGAGGCTTTGGCGAGTTCGGTCGCTTCTCCGAGGGTAAGTTTGTTGGCTTTGCGGGTTGGGCGTACCTTGGCACGAAATAGCGCTTCGTCGACATAGATGTTGCCGAGGCCCGCAATAAACGATTGATCGAGAAGGACGGCTTTGATTGGGGAGGTACGTCGCTTGAGGCCCTTAATAAAGGATTTAATATCAAATGAGTCATGGATTGGTTCTGGTCCAAATTGAGCGCGGGCTTTCTCAACTTCATCGTGAGTGGCGACTTTTACATAGCCAAAAAGTCGCATGTCATTAAAGAAGAGCTTGAGTCCGTTATCGAGGGTGAAGCTGATACGGGTATGACGATTCGGGAGATGGGTATCAGTAGGAGAGAGTGAGTGGCCACCACCACCGACGTTGCCGGTCGGGTCGAGAAAGAGAAATTGCCCCGTCATCTTGAGGTGGGCGAGGAGATAAATGTCCGACTCGCCAACAAAACTAAAAATCATGAGCTTACCGACCCTGTCGATATGCTCGATGGTTTTGCCGGTCACCTGTTCAATAAACGTATCATTATGACCTGCTGATTTAGCATGGTGCACAACCACATCAAGAATAGTCCTGCTTTTAATGCGGTTAAGGAGCTGAAGGCGGACGGTTTCGACTTCGGGGAGTTCGGGCATGAGGGTAGGGTATCAGAATGAGACAAAAAGAAAAGCCTCACACGAGTGAGGCTTATCTGACTCCTGCCTAGAGAGAGATGCTGTCTTTAGTTTCTTTCTCGAGAGTTTCTTCCTTCGGTGCCGTTACTTTACAGGTACTTCGGGTAGTGGTGCGGAAGGTATCCCAGGCCGCTTTGCGGTCACTACGAAGCTTGGTATGAGCAGCTTTCTTTTCATTTTTCCAATCTGCCCAGGCTTTCTTGATAGCGTCTTTACTGCCTTCAGGGCTCGCATTCCACGCTGCTACGAGGGCAGTTGAACGCTTATCAAGGGCGCTGGTAACACTGCCAGTAAAGGCGGTCCAGGCTGATTTGATACTGGCTTCACGGGTAGCGACTGCTGTTGCCATACAGGTGCGATCTACCGTAGTGCTGGCACGCTTGGTGCGCTCTTTAGTGCTCGTTGTCTTGACCTCTGGGGTTGATGTCTCAGCGTTCACCATCATCGGGGCGAGGAAAGCGATAGCGAGAGCTCCGGTAATAAGAAATGTGTGTGATTTAGTGAGTGTCATACTCATTACATGATAAATGATAATGAGTAAATTATATCAGAGTACACACTATAGTTTGGTGTTGTCCCGTATCAATTGATAATCTGTCGTATACTATCTGTGTGTACACATTCCGCTTCCTCATCAGTCTATGTGCTCTTGGTGTAATCTCGGGTGTCGTTGGCGTGTTGCTTGGTTTTTGCGTCCAGGTCCTTATTACTATTTTCTACGGCGTAGGGAATGGAGAGTCGTTCATCTCGGCGGTAACTGATGTTCCGGCTTGGCTTCGGGTACTCATTCCAACATTTGGAGGTCTCATGGTTGGTCTCATTGTCTATCTCGCGAAAGCACCTGAGATTATGGGTGAGGGAGTGCCCGCAGTAAAATCAGCACTCAATCAAGATGAGGTGATACGTCATCGAACTGGTCCGCTTAAGTTTCTGGTCACGAGTATCACCCTCGGTACTGGTGGTTCCGCTGGTCGAGAGGGTCCTATTATCCAGATTGGTGCCTCAATCGGTACGACGGTAGCACGAGTGATGAAACTGAGTGACCATGACCGATCTTTAGTACTTTTGGCTGGTGCAGCGGGAGCAATGGCCGCTGCGTTCGGCACACCCGCAGCTGCTCTCGTCTTTGTGGTAGAGATTCTTCGGCGACAGATTGATTACCGAGGGGTAGTAGCATTGGTATCGACGGTAGTGGTAGCGAGCGTGTTGGCACGAGTAGGGTTTGGTTATACCGGACTGACGCTGCCAGAGGTGCCAGTGCTACCGTTTGTATTTGCTGACATACCGGTCTATGTGATAGTTGGGGTATTGGCTGGTCTGGTAGCGGTGCTGTTTACTGTGTTGTTGCGATATACCCACTGGCTATTTCCGCATTTGGTGCCATCGTTGGTGATACGTCCAGCTGTTGGTGGACTGTTGGTTGGCGTCATAGCTCTCTATGTTCCTTACATTCACGAACCAGCGATGAAAGATATTTTTTCTTCCATCATTGCTGGGGCACTACCGATCGTTATCCTCTTGTTGCTGCTGATTGCAAAAGTATTGGCTACGGTACTGACAGTCGGTTCGGGTGGTTCTGGCGGAATTTTTGCACCGTCTTTAGTGTTAGGGTTTGTACTTGGTGGTATTGTTCTGAATATAGGTAGTCTTCTCGGGCTTTCAGTGCCGGGTGCGGTTGTCTATGTGGCAATGGCGTCGATGTTTGGTGCGGCAGCACATGCACCATTAACAGGAATGTTTATTTTGTACGAATTAACCGGTGCGTCTGATCTTGTCATACCACTAATCATTGCGACTATGTGTGCTTATTTTGTAGCGCGCTTTATTGTTCCATACAGTATGTATTCGCTTCATGATTCAAAATAACGTCATAAATTTACCAACTTAGCAATATCACCGGCTTGTAACGTTCTTGACTTTTTTCGCCATTATTAAGGTGTTGTCAGTTCAACAATTAAATTTACCTATGAAACAGATTTCATTATTTGCTTTGATGTTTATCTTTGCGTTTGTCGCAATTGCAGCGCCAATGTCAGCATCTGCTCGGCATGGTGATGATGATGATCGCTCTGAGTCTCGTGATCGAGATGATGACGATGACGACCGAGACGATGATGACGATGACGATCGTGGTCGTGATCGTGACGATGATGACGACGACGATGACAGTAGTAGTGATGATGAGTCACTTGAGGTAGAGGCTGATGTCTTTACTGATACGACAATTGTTAAGGTTGAGCTTAACGACCGAAAGACTATCTTTAGCACATCAGCTGATACACGTGAGGAGGTTATCGACGCTGTGGTGGCTCGTATGAACCTTACTCGTGCTGAGGTTGACGCTGTACTCGATTTTGAGATTGAGGACCGTGCCAGTCGCGCTAAAGATCGCAAGAAGCTTAATGGCGAGTTTGCCTCATCAACTCGTCCAGTAAAGGATTGTGTTGCTACGTCATCAGTATTTCGTATTGAAGCTGATGTCTTCACTAATACGACAGTTGTAAAGGTTGAACGAAATGGTACAAAGACTGTCTTTGAAACCAGTGCTACAACGACTGATGCTATCGTCAGTGCAATTACCGCTCGCTTGACCGATCTCTCAGAGAGTCAGGTTCGTGGTGTCATTGATGTTGATATCGAAGACCGTGCCAGTCGCGCTTCTGATTTTGAAATCAGTACTTCTGTTAGTCCAAAGGATTGTAAGGATAAGCCTCGTGCTACCTCAACTCCAAGTACACCTACCCAGCAGGCCGAGCTCCGTGCTCGTGTAGCTGAGCTTCAGCGTCTTCTCGAGACTCTTATTGCTCTCTTGAACGCTCGTCTCGCACAGTAAATACAAGTATTTACTGATAGATAAAAAGCACCCCTCGGGGTGCTTTTTATCTATCTAGTGCAACACAAATATCATCACCATAGACTCGAAATTGACTTCCTCCTTCACAATTTGGCGTCTGGAGTATACCATCTGGTCCCATGCTACAAATTGGTGAGAACCAACTGCAGGTAAATTGTCCCAGTTGATGATTTTTATCATATAGGTAAGGATTCCCCCACGGGTCGGCAGCAATATCAAAAATTATCCCATTTGCCGACAGAGTGTTTGCAATATCGTTCCAATTACCATTAGCCCATGGTACCGATGCTGGCCAGTAGGCACACATATTACAAAAATCTGCACTTCTTGGTAGTGGCGGGTACGCTCCAAACCTCGCATAAAAAATCTCGAATGCGTTTTTGATGCTCTGAACCTCGCCCTTTGCTTGAGCGACCAGAGCTCGTTCACGCATCTGTCTCGTTGAATAGAGTACAGATGATGATAAAAGACCTATTATTGTTACAACAACCATTACTTCAATTAACGTAAAGCCTTTTTGTTCGATTGTTGCCATTAGTTAAGTATAATCGCTTTATTTTCAGTGTAAATCAATAAATGGCTATAAGGTTGCGTGGTTAACCAGCTATGGAATGTACTTGTCGTAAGGTAAAATAGTGATGTTTACTACACATATAAAAAAATTTTTATGCTACACGTCGGAGTTGGTACCTCAACTAATGCTCAAGCTGATGAGGCGGTAAAACAGGCAATTAGTTCAGCTAGAGACATGATGGGTGAGAATACGCCGGTGTTTTCAATGATCTTTGCATCATCAAAGTACAGCCAGCAGGTAATTTTAGAGACTGCTAAAACACAGTTAGGTGCTACGGTACCAATTCTTGGTGGTTCGACTGCTGGCGAGATTGGTCCGTCAGGTCCGAGCGTAACATCTTCCGTTGTTTGCTTATTGGTAGCAGGCGAAGGTATTGCTGCACAGTATCATGCAATTGAGTCAGCTAACGAGTCTCCAGAGGAGAAGGCACGTGAACTCGTAGCTTCGCTTGCTGCAGCGGGTACTCTTCCAGATCTTCTCTGTATGGTTGCTGATGGTCTTGCGGTTAATCCGAGTGCTTTACTACGAGGTATTCATACTAGTGCACCAGCCTTGCCAGTTGTTGGTGGTTCGGCAGGGGATGATGGTCAGTACAAAGAGACCTACCAGTATGGTCGAGAGGGCGTGCTTTCAAAGTCAGCTACATTTTTGGCACTCTCTGGCAAGCTTCGCTATGCCGTTGGTGTTCGCCACGGTTGGAATCCAATCAGTGGACCAAAGAAGATAACAAAAGCCTCTGGCACAGTGATTCACGAAATTGACGGGAAGCCGGCGATTAAGTTGTACGAAGAATTCGTTGGAGTCGATGAAGCTGAGGCACTCAAAGAAAAGACATTGGCAACACTAGCGCTCTCGTACCCGCTTGGAGTGCAGGATGCAGAGAGTGGGGAAATGCTCTTACGCGCGCCGTTTTATGTAGACGCTGCGGGTTCGATTACTTGTGGTGGTGAAGTGCAGGAGGGGGCTAACGTGCAGCTCATGATGGGGAGTAAAGAAGCGGCGGTTGAGGCCGCTCGAGAGTCAGCTAAAAAGGCAATGAGTGACCTTGGTACCAAGCCTGCTGCAGCTATTATCTTTAACTGTCATGTTCGAGATACACTCTTTGCGTCACGCGATGAGGCAAAGAAGGAAATTGATGCCATTCAGGAAGTGATTGGTCGAGATGTGCCACTGGCTGGCTTTTATACGTACGCTGAACAAGCGCCAATCAATGGTATCAATTACAACATGCAATCGTGTGCCAATACAAATCATAACGAGACGATTGTTATTCTCCTGTTGGCTGCTCGCGATTAGGTATGTCTGAAGATCTGCGAGACAAAGAAATTGCGCTGCTTAAGGAGACTATTCTCCAGCTCGAGCAGACATCCAAGATGCTTGTTCGTCGTGATCTCGACTTACGGCGCGCCTACGATGAGTTAAAGCAAGTTGACCAACAAAAGTCAGAGTTCGTGTCGGTTGCTGCGCATCAACTTCGTACACCTCTCACCTCAGTTCGGTTTGCTCTCCAGATTCTGCGTGAAGTCACAACCGGTAAACTGGAACCAAGTCAGCAGGATATGCTGGTAAAAGCAGAGGAGAGTATGCATCGTATGTTTACTCTTATTCAAGAACTACTCATGGTGGATAAGCTTGAATATGGCAATCTCGTCATTGACCGCAGCCCATTTGATATCACTGATTTACTTAAAGAGATCTTTGATCATGAAGTGGCGAGAGCAACTGCACGCAATGTGAAATTAATGCTTGAGTCGAATACAGATATACCGCTTTATAATGGTGATCAGCGTCGCTTGCAAGATGTCTTTTCGAACTTAATTGATAACGCGATTAAATACAGTTATGAGGGTGGTAAGGTAGTGAGTCGAGTTACACTTACCAGTACACACATACAGGTGACAGTCTGTGATGAGGGTATTGGAATACCGCAAAATGATGTGCAGACTCTGTTCCGTAAGTTTTTACGACTCCCAAATGCTGTTCGAGTTGATCCAAATGGTTCAGGATTAGGGTTGTATATCTGTAAATCTATTGTCGAACGACACGGTGGTACAATCTCACACTCACCAAACACCCCACAAGGTACTTGTTTTACTGTATTGCTCCCTCTATAATTTACTTATGTATAGCATGGATAATCGAAATTACGTCTTCACTGCAACGCCTGATAACGGTGAGATAAGTAAGGTTGAAGCAGCTCTTGAGCATATGCAGGCAAAGCTCCTTGGAGACGTTAAAATCTTCATGATTGAAGATGATCAGATGATTCGTGAACTGGTGATTACAAAACTCACCCAACACGGTTGCATTCCGTTTTCGACCAGTGATGGCAACGAGGCACTTAATCTAGCTGCTCAGTTTCATCCTGATGTAGTAATTCTTGATCTGATGCTGCCAGGCATGACCGGTGAAGAAATACTCCAAGCAATGAAGAAAGATGAAAATCTTAAGAATATTCCTGTTGTCGTTTTCTCTAATAATAGTGAAGAAGATCACCGTAAGAAGATGCTCGAACTGGGTGCAGATCGGTATTTCATCAAAGCCATGACTGATCTCAATGAGTTAGTGCAAGACCTCCACACACTCGCAGCTGCTAAAGCAAACAAGTAGTCGTTAGACTACTTGTTTTGTAATTGGAGGTAACGGTAGAGTGTGATGAGAAAGGCGAACGTGACTGCTGAAACGAACGGAAAGGTTACAAAGCCAAACATATCGATGACTTTATCGGCACAATTCGCGCTTCCGTCGACAAGGCATGGCATGATGCCGTCGCGTGTCTCGGCTGGAAGCATCTGGTAGATGTATTGATAGAGTGAGACTAATAGTCCGCCAATTGAGAGAGCGATACCATAAGTTGGGAAGTAGAGGGCGTCTTTAGCTCTGAAAGCAAGAATGGCGAGGAGTGCTTGCGGGTAGAGGGCAATGCGCTGAAGCCAACAGAGCGAGCAGGGGACAAAAAGGAATAGTTCCGAGTAGACGAGCGAGAGGAGGGCGCCAGAGGTACTAATGCCGATGATAAGAAACCAGATGTATGGTGCAATCTTGTCCTTTACAACAGCACCCTCGCGCCAGAGGAGGTCGTAGACAAAGAAGATGGTGACAGCGAGTAAGGCGAGGCTCCCGAGCGCAATCGCGGTGTTAAGAAGTGGTAGTAACCAAAATAACGATAACATACATACACAGTATACCAGAAAAGAATGTGGTCTGGCGCTAGTGGTGGTATCACAATGACAGTGATACTTCACACAGATTATTTTCGCGTTAGACTGTTAAATGGAACGCAAGGACGTTTCAATTGCAAGGAGGTTAAAATGCCCTGGAAACCAGGAACTCTTGAGGTGGCGGCGGCTGGACTGCGTCGTTCAGCAGCAGATGGGTATTTCGAACCGTTCGTCTGGAACGGTGGTATCGAAACCAACAAGGATGGCGGCTGTGCTATCTATGGCTGTGGGTGGGGTCAGGTTGCCTGGATCATCGCTGTGTTCATGGGTGGGACCGCGCAGGCCAGGGCGATGTTGCCGCCGGGTGCCGAACAAGAGCAGGTGAACGCTGTTTTGCTCGAAGCCGGTCTCACTGTGGAAGAAATTGAGCTGATGGAGCCGGAACCCACATGGACCTACTTCGATCAGCGTCTCTACTCTGCGTTCAATACGCGCTACCATGACCCCGAAAACTTCATCAAGGTTTCGGGCGAGCTGGCTGAGTTCTTTATTCAGGTGCTCGAGGTCGTTCCGAAAGAGATATCGGCGCCGATGATGCCCGAGTCGCTCCAGTTTCGCGGGTGGCTCAGCAAAATCACCACTTCGATCTTCAAGTACAAGAAGGATGAAGTAATCTCAGCTTGATGGTTGGTCAGGTGCAAAAAACTTTAAAGGGCGCCCAGTTAAGGCGCCCTTCATTCTTTATTATGAGTAGTGTTAGATTACACTCAGGGATTAGTGTAGTAGTTTTAGTTTGGCGTAAGTATTCCCGTGATACTAGACTAACCTTTGAAATCATCACGGCAAGTGCTCACTTGTACTTCCTCACACGGAGCAAAACCCAAAATCGTACTGGCGTATGACGTAAGATTTTATGGTCTCGAATGCAGTGGCGCATTTTATATTCTTGATTAGTCTAGTGAATATTCAAATCTTGAATGTTGCTTGAAACAAATAAACAATTTATTAACACTACCAAAATAAAGTGTTAACATGTGTTATGGATAAAGATTTTAATACCGCGATTAAATTAGCTGGAAAAGTGGCAGACCACTGGCTTCCATTAAAAATACAATATGACCACACACCCGGAACAGTGGTTTGCATTGCCGTTAATGGTGTATCAAAATATATTAATGCATTTGGATTTTCTGATGTTGAAAACAAAGTTTTGATGAAAACGGATGCTCAATTCCGAGTCGCATCAATGTCAAAGATGTTTACAGCTGTTTCTATAATGCAATTAGTAGAAAAAGAACTTTTGCGGCTGGATGATACTGTTTTCTCACACATTTCTTGGTTTAAGGGTAAACAAGGTAAAACAGACCTTGCAAACGTCACTATTCGTCAGCTACTATCGCACAACTCAGGATTATTTCGTGATGGTACTGCCAAACAATGGATTACCGATAATTTTCCAACTGAGCTTGAGAAAACAATTA
Organism: uncultured Candidatus Saccharibacteria bacterium; assembly: GCA_964618165.1. Lineage (GTDB taxonomy): Bacteria > Patescibacteriota > Minisyncoccia > Phycocordibacterales > UBA918 > OLB19. Next base: position 12,976 of record CAZTWW010000009.1, read on the forward strand.
GTGCGAAATCAATTGTGTTTGAGAACGGTACCACTCTGAAGTACTCTAATCACGGCTACGCAGTACTTGGTGCGATTATTCAAAAAGTGTCTGGCCTACCATATGTTGATTATGTTACTGAAAACATAATCAACAAGCTTGGACTAAAAAACACATTGCCTGATTTACCAACGGAGCGACCAGTTAAACTTGCTTATGGTTACTCACGATACTTACCCGACAATCCCAAGCAGATAAAAGAACCTGATTCGGTCACAAATGCGTATGCTCCTGCCACAGGATTTATATCAGATGTAAAGGATTTAGCCGTTTTTCTTGCTTCGCTACACCTTGATAGTAAAAAATCAGTTCTATCTCGTGAATCAAGAAAAGCAATGATGCAGGTTCATGGCATTACTGAGGATGATGAGATGTATGGACTTGGCTTAGCTCTTGATAAAGATTCTGATCGTCTTACCTACGGACATTCTGGTGGGTTTGCTGGTTATACGACAAATGCCATATCTGAACCGGAAGATAATGTGCAGGTAATCGTACTTACAAACACTATTTCTAACACGGCTTGGGGGGTAAGTAATAACTTGATGCGACTTATCTACAAATTCAAATTAATGAAAGATATTGAGTACTCTGAAAAAGAACCGTACTCAGGAACGTATCGTTGTCGTTGGGGTGATCTTACTGTCGTCTCGCTAGGTAAAAACTTGGTAGACTTCGGATCAGGAGCTTTGAATCCAGTAAAAGCGTGGACTGTTATGAAACCAAAGAAAAAGCATATTTTTTCTAACACTAAAAAATCTGGCTTCGGTGCACCTGGTGAAGAAGTAAGGTTTACTAAAATTAAAAATGGTAAAGCGCACGAAATGTCCGATGATGGAATGATTTGGAGGCGGATTATCTAGTCAAAGTTTTAATCCTATTCTAGGTAACTCATTATTAACAAAATACGTCCCTAAAAATAAGGACGTATTGTGTGTTTCTTTTTGCTCCGCGAGCAGGATTCGGTCACGAATAATTTCTTGCAGAAATTTTCTCGACCCCGACTCGACCGTCGCAAAGCGACATGTCTCCGTCTTTCGAATCCTGACGAAAGCAAAGCAGTTTGCTTTCTCTCGCGGAGCATTAAAATCAAAAGCCGCCCCGAAGTGCGACTTAAGATTTTATATGCTCCGCGAGCAGGATTCGAACCTGCGACCAATCGATTACACGTATCCAATCATTACTGAATGGGGTGGACTATATCATCACCGATGTTGGTACATGACGGTGCAAGGCGCTTCGAATGTATTGCGACACTCTACTCCCCGAGGGGATAGTCTCTGGACCTTCAATCAGATAACTCTGAAAGCTTGGCTGCTGATTGCCCTCGGTCTTACCGTAGGGGTTCCAGCAATTCACCTTGTTTTCAATATTGATTTCTCAATAAGGCTGCTATTTTGAACAATGTTCAATGTTACAGTCGACTGCTCTACCGCTGAGCTATCGCGGAATATGCTCATCTGAGCCTCTGTATTTTACATGTTTTTAATACTTTTTCAAATCTTTAGCGGGGACGATGTGGTATAATAATGAAAATATGCCACAAAGAGTAGAAAAGCGTACTTACCAAGACCGTAAAGAATATATGAAAGCTGCGGTAATTAAACGACGAAAGAAGGTAAGGTTAATGGCAATTGAACATTTGGGTGGTAAGTGTGAGAGGTGTGGGTATAAAAAATGTGTAAGAGCATTGAGTTTCCATCATAAAGATCCAGCACAAAAGAGCTTCGGTATATCAGCTCAGGGAATGACAAGGTCTTGGGAAAAGGTTAAACAAGAAGTAGAAAAGTGTATGTTACTCTGTGCTAATTGTCATATGGAGATTCATGACGAAGTGATGTAATAAATTTATGCTTACCTTATACTACAAACCAACCTGTCCGTATTGCCAGCGCGTATTAGTCGCTAATGAGTCGATTAAGGCTCCTCTGGAGCTTAAAAATGTATCCCTTGACCATACTTTTATGGAGGAAGTGATTACCCAGGGAGGAAAGCAGCAGGTACCGTATCTGGTCGATACTGAGCGTGGTGTTGCAATGTATGAATCGGCAGATATTATTGAATATTTAGCCACTCATTATGGCGATGGCACCATCCCAGACACACCAGCACCGGGGAATGTCTGTCCGATAGACTAGTCGTGGTATACTGGTGGTAAGAGGGGAGAAACGGTGGTCCATGGCGACCTCGGACGTTTACTAGGATAAGTACCATCTATGTCTTTTCCATCAATAACGTTTAAACACACCAACGTCTCACCCGACTACACCCTGCAGAACTTGGTAACTCGTAAACTCGAGACCCTGAAAAAGTATTTAAAGGGTGCGCGAGCGGTTCGGATAGAAGTAGAAATTGAACGGATTGCCTCACACCAACACGGGCCAGTCTGCCGCATGGAGGTCAATGTCTGGCGTGGTGATCATCTCGCTCTCGCTGAAGCCACCGAAGAGACGTTTGAAAAAGTGATTGATACCGTTCGTCATCGACTTGAACATGAGCTCGAGCGGTCACATGAAAAACGAACGAACATTATGCGCCGGAGTGCTCGCCGTCTGAAAGAGTTGATGCGATGGCGCAGTGCATAACATAACGCTCGGTACAAAAATAAACGACCATATTGGTCGTTTATTTTTGTGAAAAATATTGTGTAAAGTCTGTCTCGTTTTTTCCTTCTGGGACAATACGAAGTATCTCAAGTTGGCCCGCTGGGGTGAGTCTCGCCTTTTTTATCTTAAAGCGTTTACCGTTGTGGATGAAGTAGGCTTCCGGCCAACCATCAAAGGCGCATATCTTACGGTAGAGTGTCAGCGCTGCTTCACCGGCAGGTAGCTGGTATGGGTTGAGCGTGAGTTCAGCCATCTCTTTTTTTATTTTTGTACAAAACGTTGCTGATTCATGGTCTTGTTCTCTTGGTGTAATTGTCTCTTTTGGCAACTCATCCATCACGTGGGCGAGGAGACAACCTGAGATACGACCCATGGTGGTATCGAGTTCAAGACCAGGAACTGGTACCTCGAGCTGAACCGCTTGTGTAGCCAGTATTGGTCCGTGATCGAGGTCCTTGTCCATCTTAATGATGGTGACACCAGCGGCACTGAGGTCATGGAGGAGGGTAGAGCGGATCGGGCTCGCTCCACGAAACTTGGGGAGGAGAGACGGATGAGCGTTAATCGTGCCATACGTCGGGAGATTAATGAGCCATTCCGGCATGATTTTGCCGTAGGCGAGAACTACAAAAAAATCAAACGATGCATTGGTGAGTGGTGAAAGGACCTCTTTGTCTTTGAGGTTAGATGGCTGGAAGACAGGTATGGCACGCGCTTCCGCCCAGACTTTAACTGGCGGTGGAGTAATAATCTGCTTGCGGCCGACGGGTGCGTCAGGATTTGTAACGACGAGTGTTGGTACATACCCAAATGACTCAAGTTCATCAAGTGTGGTGACAGCGATATCTGGCGTGCCAAAGAAGGCGAAACGAGTTTTCCTTTGTTCTGTCATGATTATTTGTTGCCTCGTTCTTTCTTGAGCTCGTCTTTGTGCCAGACCTTGCTGGCGCGTTCAGTAAACAGGATGCCATCAAGGTGGTCATACTCATGTTGGATGATTTGAGCAAGGAGACCGCCAGCACCACGTTCAAACCATTTCCCAGTTTCGTCCTGAGCCCGGAGTGTCACATTTGTTGATCGCTTTACAAGGCCATAGTACTCAGGAATAGAGAGACAGCCTTCTCCGACCTCGTGGGTCTTCTTTGAGTACTTGATGATTTGTGGATTGACAGCTACAAACGATGGCAGTGCGTCTCGGTCGTCACTTTGGTCTTCAATGAGAAAGATGCGTTTACTGACCCCAATCTGAGGTGCGGCAATGGCGACTGCGGTAAATCCATCGACACTGTAGCTATGAAGCGCGCTCTTGAGGTCGCGCACAAGCTTTGACACCGCGCCAGAGGCGAATTCATCTGGAGTCACTTCCTCAGCAATCGCATGGAGGGCAGGGTGGTTTTCGGGGACTAACTTGGCCATAGATAGTGACACTATAGCCTAATTGTGGTGAAAAATAAATACCTATAGAATACGCCGCGCAGTCCAGGGTCGGATGCGCGGCATGAGGCTTCGTTACGGAAGCGGTTTGATGGTGATGTTTCTAATCACCTTTTTCACGGTCAGGCGAGCGTGAGCGAGTTTTGCGTCAAGTCTGCTCTCATCGTCGCCGAAGATCATTGCAGAAATGAGACTCGGCAGTTGGAGGACAGCGTCGGCAAAGCTCACTGCCATGAGGAGGACGAGCACCGGCGGAAACATCACTGCCGCAAGCGCGATATCGACGATCCAGAATGGGTCGGCGTTCTTTTCCTTCCTTCGCCGAAGCGCTGCTCGCCTCTTGGCGATATGATCTTCATACGCTTTGATGAGCGGTTTGAGCGAGTCCTCAAGCCGTTCGGCGAGCAGGTCGCGATCGAGAGTGTCCGGGTACTTGGCGTACACCGTGAGTTGCGGACGAGCTTTGCGACCTGCGTTCAACGCCGTAGCAATCTCATCGATGTCGACCTCGATGAGATAGTCATTCGGGTCGGCATTTTCTCCATGCACACATCGCGCCGTGATCGGAATCGGTGTGTAACTTGCGCCAATTTTCTCGAACTGCGTGGTGAGCTCTTCGACTGACGGCAGTTGGTCCTTGGCAAGATTTGCCAATTCTCGGGCGTAGGTATCCGCTACCCGAAAGGTGGCGGACCCGACAGCACCAGCGAGGCCGGCGACCTTCTTCAGTGATTCAAGCATCTTTTCCTCCTATAAAGATCAATTTTTATTATTGTATAATAAAAAATTAAAATGTCAATATTTATAACTTTTCATTACACAATACGGTCGGGGTTTACGACAACCGCAATATGAGGTGGGAGGTGACGAAGTACCTCAACGAGATGTGTGGTGTCAGTGCCTGAGCTGATACGAATAAGGCAGTGACGAATGGGCTTGTGGCTCGGTGATTGTGGGTTGGTGTAACACTGTATGGGTACATTGAGCGGTGTGAGAAGGGTTTTGATTTGGGTCTCTGTGGCTACGATATGCTCTTGGGTGCCTTGCCACGTGAGGAGGTAGAAGGTGGCAAATGGTGGATACTTGAGCATTTGACGAAGGGTGAGCTCGTCATCATGAAAGCGGTCAGTTGCCCCTCTGGTGGCGTAGAGAATGAGATCATCTGGCTCGGTCCGACTCTGGACCATGACCTCATGACTACTCACTTCTCGGAGGGTGAGGAGGAGTCGAAAGAGTGATTCATCAGCTCGCCAGGTTGGAATTGCGCGCACTGCATCAAGTGAGACAATAGCCGAGAGGTAAATATTTTTGGGGAGATACGGCATTATCATGTTTGTGCCGAGGAATATGGCTCCTTTGTGGTTATCCATAGTCTTCCGAAGAGACATCGCCTTTTTGTGAGTGTTGGCAGTCGTATTATCAAAGACCACTCGTGGTACGTGAGGGAAGAGGGAAATGAGTTCGTTTTCAATATGTTGGATACCAATACCACGTTCACGGAGTCGCCATGAACCACAGCTTGGGCAGACGTCTTCAGCTCGAACGCGTTTGCCGGAGGTGGCAGAGATAAACCAGCGCTCCTCACCACGCTCTTTGTGGTGGGTGCGCATGAGTGAGTAGGGGGTACCGCTATCGGGGCAGCGAAAGATGTATCCGCAGTCAATACAGGCGACAACTGGCGACAGGCCGCGTCTCGCTGCAAATAAGAATACATTATGCCGTCCTTCAATCGCTGTCTCGATACGCTTTTTTAAGTCAGGAGAAAAGAGTGAGAACGGTACTTCGCCTTTTGGTTTGTCGTGTTGGGTGATGATGGTGACAGTAGCTGGGAGGGTGAGACGGCGCTGCGGCTCTCCGTAGGGCATGTAGAGCTCACTGCGGAGCTTCGCTTCGTCTTCGGTACGAGTTGTGATGTCTCCAAGGATAATCTGGCGCTTTGCTACTTTGGCGTAGGTGATGAGGGCTTGGCGGTGGTCGAGGTAGGGGCGGACGCGTTCGATGTAGTGATTGCTCCCCACTTCTTCGATAATCATAGTGGTGAGGTCAGGGCGGTCGAGGTAGGCAAAGTGCGGCGTGGCGATAATGAGCGAGGCACGTGAGACGTCGGCAAATTGGTTGTAGGCTTTTTGTCTCGCGACTTTTGTTTGCTCTCCACTAAAGCAGACGACACGGTCGCTGATGCCGTGGTTCAGCGCTTCATAAAAGAGGGTGACTGCGGTGGCGCTCGGTACGATAAGGAGTACCGATCCGCGGTGGGCAAACGCGGTACGAATAATTGATTGATACGCAATGATACGTTCTTCCTTTGGGGCTGCGAGTACTTGTGGGGTGGGATCTTCGGTCCCTTGGTGACTCGGGAGTGGTGGGTAGGGGACGAGACCACTGCGCACATCAGGCGGGAGGAGGGAAAAGAGAATAGCGCCGCGCTTGGCAGGAAGCTGTTTATAGAGTTCTTCGACAGTGGCAAGAAGATGGTGCGAGAGGGTGGTGGTCTTTTGGTCTGGTGGCAACTTGCGGAGTGAGAAGGTAGCCGCCTTGAGCGCCGTCTTGGCACTTGATACCGGAGCACTCTCAATCACGACACCAGACACGGTCTTGCCGCGTACTGGTATCTGCACGATAGTGCCACGACTATATGGAGTACTTGAAAAATAGGTCAATGATTCAATTTGGACACCACGGACAAGGGGAATAACTTCAATGACGAACATATCGTAGCGTGAGTATAACAGAATCCGTGAAAACGAGAAAAAGCCGCCCCCGAAGGGGCGGCTTTTTCATATCTTATAATTCTTCAAGATAGTTGATACTCGCACCAAGTGATTGGAGGCGGGCGACGAGGTTCTCGTAGCCACGGTTAATACTGTAGATATTACGGAGTACCGAGCGTCCGTTGGCGCCAAGCATCGCAATAAGGAGGATGGTGGCCGGACGAAGTGCTGGTGGACAAATGAGTTCGGTCGCGCGGAGCGAGGTTGGTCCGGTGATGTAGATACGGTGCGGGTCAGCCAGCACGGTGTCTGCACCGAGTTTCTCTAGTTCAGTAAAGTAAATGGCACGCTTTTCGTACATCCAATCATGGATAAGTGTTTGTCCGTTGGCTTGGGTGGCAATGACTGCAAAGAAGGGGAGATTGTCAGCGTTGAGACCGGGGTACGGACGAGAGTGTACTTTTTCAAGTGACGCATGAAGTTTTGACTGCTTTATCTTAAGATCAACCAGCTTCACTTGCCCATTCTCACCAAGGTATGGCTTACTCTTCGTATACTCGAGACCCATCTTTTCAAGAACGAGAAGTTCGAGCTCAAGAAACTCAATCGGACACCGGGTGATGGTTATTGCTGAGTTTGTGACAATCGCTGCCGCGATAAAGAACATTGAGTCGGTTGGGTCCTCAGCCAAGGTATACTCGATGTTCATATTAATATCAGGTACGCCCGTGACGGTCAGGGTGGTGGTGCCAATTCCTTCAATCCGCACCCCGAGACGCTCGAGGAAGACACAGATCTCTTGGACCATGTAATTTGCAGAACAGTACTTGATGGTTGTCGTACCGGTATGTCGAGCTGCCGCAAAGAGGATGTTTTCAGTTACTGTATCACCAGATTCAAAGAGAATAATTTCACTCGGACTCTGTGGGGTGTAAGAGACCTTAAACGCGTCATTTGTGGTCTCGATATCGACACCGTAGTGTTCAAGTGCAAAGAAGTGTGGACGGACGGTACGACTGCCAAGCTTACAGCCACCTGACTGCGGGAGAGAAAACTGAGGAAGGGTATGTATAAGAGCGCCGATAAACATGACGATACTGCGGGTCTTACGCGCTGCCTCGACATCAATTGTCTTGAGGTTGTACTTCTTTGGTGGCGTGAGGGTGACGGACGATCCGTTCCAGCTCACGCCCATGCCGATACTCTCAAGTACCTCGAGGATACGGTGCACCTCTTCGATACGGGGCATGCGGTGGAGGGTTGTGGTACCACGATTGAGGAGTGACGCGCAGAGGAGACCGACCGCACCATTCTTTGAGGTATTCGTCTCAATGGTGCCGGTGAGCTTCTTCTTCCCGTCAATAACAACATTCATCGTTCCAGGGGAGAGAGTAACGAGGTTTTTGCCAAGAGCGTGACTAATTTTTTTCAGCATCTCAGTCGTGATATTTTGTGAGCCGCTCTCGAGTCGGGCAATCGCTGATTGTGTGGTTTTGATTTTTTTGGCTAAGGCAGCCTGGGTCATACCCTGCGCTTCGCGAATATCCGCGATACGCTTCCCAATGTTGTTTTCCATACGCTATATAATATAGCATATATGCTATATAGTTGTCATTTGCGTGGGGGTGGAAAGACGCGTACTATTGGAGGGCTTTTATGTTTGATCGGTTTACCCCAAAAATCGGTATCGACCTCGGAACGACGAGTGTTCTCGTCTATGTCCCTGGGCAGGGAATTGTGCTCAATGAACCATCGGTAGTGGCGGTCGGCGAAAATAACCAAGTCCTCGCAGTTGGGGCTGAAGCAAAGGCGATGATTGGTCGTACCCCTGATAACATCCGTGCGTACCGTCCAATGAAAGATGGAGTGATTGCCGACTATCGCGTCACCGAGGCGATGCTCCGCTACTTCCTCGGGAAGGCTCTCAATAAATACAATCTCTTTAAGCCTGACGTCATGGTATCGGTCCCGGCTGGTGTCACCTCAACCGAGCGACGAGCGGTGGTAGAGGCGACCATGAAAGCTGGGGCACGTAACGCGTACGTAGTAAAGGAGCCAATCCTCGCCGCGATTGGTGCTGGCGTACCTATATATGATGCTCAGGGGCATATGATTGTTGATATCGGTGGTGGCACCATTGATGTCGCGGTTATCTCACTTGGTGGCATTGTGGCAGCGAACTCGGTGAAGTGTGCCGGTAATCGTATCGATGCCGCCATTATTGATTTTGTGAAGAAGTCTCGTAATCTCGCGATCGGAGAAAAGACGGCTGAAGAGGTTAAGATTAAGGTTGGGTCGGCCCTGCCACTTGAAGAGGAGCTCGTGATGGAACTAAAGGGTCGCGATGTATTCACCGGCCTGCCCCGCACGACCGAGATACGCACGAACGAGGTTGTGCGCGCCATTGGTAAAGAGCTCCGTGAAATGGTAAAGGCAATAAAAGACGTGTTTCAAGAGACCCCACCTGAGCTCGCATCAGATATCATTGACGGCGGTATTATTATGACGGGGGGCACCTCGCAACTTCGCAACTTCCCTGAACTTGTGAAGCGCCGTACGGGAGTAAAGGCAGTCCTCGCGGACCAAGCGCTCTTCTGTGTGGTGAAGGGGACAGGAGTTGCGCTTGAGCACCTTGGTACCTACAAACGTGCAATTCTCACGAAGCGGTAAGGTTATCCCAATCAGCTTCGACTTTATATAACAAACAAGATTGTTCAATGAATGTGGGTGGCGTGGACAGGATAGGTAAAACACTGAGTGCTCTCGTGTATCATATGCGTATATGCGTGAAGGTGTTCCGCGGCAGCAATTTTCTTCGCCACAAGAAGAAATAGAATTTTTGCGTGCACAGATTGCGGCGCGTGAGCGTGAGCTGATTGCCAAGCAGCCAGAAGCAGATCATATCGATTTTGAAACAGTCGCCAAAGCTGAACTCCGTGAGTACAGCATGTTTACCCCGCGGGTGGTCTTGACCGGCGAGCGCATAATTGCTGGTCATGAGCTTTCATCGCTTCAAAACCATATTGAGACGACACATACTCCGCTCGAAGATATTCTCGTTATCGCCGAAGAGAAGGGGATTCGTAACGCGCTCTCGGTGCTGGAGAAAGTTGATAACCCACATCTCATAGATGAGGTGCATCGGGCGCTTATCGAAAAGATTAAGCATGGGTTCACGACTGCCGACCTCCGAGAAGGTGTACCACCGTGGCAGATACTCCACATGACGCTCTTTGAGGTGACCTTGCCTGAACTCAAAACTGCACAGGACAAAGAGTATCAGCTTGCAGATTTGGTAGGAATGATGGAGCAATTGTTTGCCGGTCTCCGCACTATATCAGCCAAGGATACAGCCCAGCATATCGCCCTTGAGATAGCCGTAGCAGATAACAGTGACGATATCATTTTTTACGTCGCGGTACCGACACCCCATGTCACCTTATTTGAGAAGCAGATCCTGGCACTCTTCCCGCATGCGGTCCTTGTCGAGTGTGTTCATGATTACAATATCTTCGTGCCAGATGGAGTAAGTGTGATTGCTGAAGCGTCACTCAAGAAGCATCCAATTTATCCTCTAAAAACCCATGAGTCATTCGCGAGCGATCCATTAACTGTCTTACTCAATGCATTCTCTAAGATTGAGCGTGATGGTGGTGGAGCCGCTCTTCAGTTCGTCTTCCGGCACGCCCGGTCATCATACCGTGGTACGTATGAAGAAATCATCAAGCGAGTAAGGAAGGGGATGAAGCCAAGTGAAGCGATACAACGGAGCACCTTTACTGGCGATATGGTGGCCGGTATCGGAGAGCTTTTATTCTCAGGTGGTAAAGACAAAGATAAAAGTGAACCAGCTGACCCAGACCAAGAAGCGCTTGAGCTCTTTCAGACGAAGATTAAATCAGACATAGTTGAGGTCGCTATTCGTATTGCCACTTCAGCCCGCACTGAGGCGCGTGCACAGGATATCTTGCGCGAGATTGAGTCTACGTTCAATCAATTTGCACATGTGAGTGGTAATTCGTTTGTATTTAGTGTGCGACGAGGCAGTGCGCTTAAGGCTGCTGAACGAGCGTTCTCGTTCCGTGAGTTTAATACCAAGCAATGTCTCCCACTCTCACTGACTGAGCTCGCGACCATCATCCATTTTCCCGGTAATGGCATTGACTCCTCGCCACAGTTTAAGCAGTCTCATGCGAGTACCGGTGCGGCCCCCACCGATATGCCAACTGAGGGGACACTCCTCGGGATGAATCGTCATCGCAACATCGAGCGAGCGATTTACATGACAGAGAAAGATCGAATGCGTCACTTCTATGTCATCGGGCAGACTGGTACGGGTAAGTCGGTATTCCTCCAAAATCTCATCGTGCAAGATATCGAGGCAGGGCACGGTGTCTGTATGATTGATCCACACGGTACGGATATCCAGCATGTGCTTGGCGCCCTGCCACGTCATCGTGAGGAAGACGTCATTTACTTCGATCCTTCTAATCTCGACTTCCCAATTGGACTCAATATGCTCGAGTACGATGAGACGAAACCTGAGCAGAAGACCTTTGTGGTCAACGAGCTTTTTTCAATCTTCCAAAAACTCTATGGAGCGAACCCTGAGAGTATGGGGCCGATGTTTGAGCAGTACTTCCGTAACGCGACACTCCTCGTGATGGAAGATCCAGAAAGTGGGAATACCCTCATGGACATTAGTCGGGTGATGGCAGATGCTAAGTATCGCCGCTACAAACTCGAACGGGCAAAGAACCCAGTGGTGGTACAGTTTTGGCGCGAGATTGCGACCAAGGCTGGTGGAGAAGCATCGCTTGAAAATATCGTGCCATATATAGTCTCAAAGTTTGATGTATTTACCGCGAATGATTACATGCGACCGATTATCGGACAGCAACAGAGTGCCTTTAACTTTAGACAAATCATGGACGAGCGAAAGATTCTCCTCGTTAATCTCTCAAAGGGGCGTCTCGGTGAAATTAACGCCAATCTCATCGGTATGATTATTGTTGGCAAGATACTCATGGCCGCACTCTCTCGTGTCGATAATCTGACCGGTGACTTGCCACCATTTTTCCTCCATATCGATGAATTCCAGAATGTCTCGACACCATCTATTGCCTCTATTCTCTCTGAAGCGCGTAAGTACAAGCTCTCACTTACGATGGCGCACCAGTTTATTGCCCAGCTTGACGAAGATATCAGTGATGCAGTCTTCGGTAACGTTGGTTCCATTGCGGCCTTCCGAGTTGGCTCTGATGATGCCACTTTCCTCGAAAAGCAGTTTGCACCAACGTTTGCAGCAAACGACCTGATGAATGTACCAAATTGGAACGCCTTTATTCGTATGCTTGCAAACGGTGTCCCGACGAAGCCGTTTAGTCTCGCGGCGATGCCTCCACCGCCGGCAGACCTGGATCGGGTAGAGATGATGAAGGTTGAGAGTAGTCGACGTTACGGTCGCTCACGCTCCGAAGTGGAAGCTGAGATATCCGCACGGTACGTCAAAGAAGCGCCACCGCTTAATGCTATACTCTAGGATATGTTTGAAGGTCTAGGAGCTTCTGAAAAAGCTGAGCGATTAGTCTTAACTCAGGAAATGGCAGTACAGCCAGATTTGTTACCACTCCAGGAACGAGTTGCTCGTTTACAGTCTTTGATTGCGGCTGGGCAATTTGAATCATCGGCAGTAACAGAGTATGCCGATGATGTTGAGAGAATCAGTCTAGCGATCAATAGTCTGCGTGAGACTGATCCGGTTGTACGGCAAAAGCAATTGCAACGCTACGAAAATGCGCTCATGCGTATCGGTGAGGCGTTGGTTGCAGCCGAAACGGAACCTATGCCGACTACTTCTGAAGAGTCGATGAATGACCCTGAGTCAGTTAAAGAGCCGGCTGTAGTCGAAAGTAATGTGGTGGACGTTGCTGAAGGAGAACGTCTCATGAGTGAGGTGAATGAAGCGGTGCAGCCACTATTTGCCCTCGCCAAAGAACACCTTCGTCGCGACGGGACACCAGAGCATGTTGAGGCACTGAAGCTTATCTCAACGCTACGCTTGCGCTACTACCAGCTCGATCAGGCTGAGCAAGCACTCAAGCAGGCTGGTGACAATGATGTTGATGTGGCAAAGCTTGGTGAACGAGTGCATCGTGCTCATGATGCTATTCGTACTATTACTAATACACTCCATTCATTACCAGTAATGAATGGTCTCGCTGTTCGTCCCGAGGCACCGTTGCCACAAACAGAGATTGATACTGTAGCAGATACACAGGCAGCTGTGGTCCCGACAGCATCTGATGAGACCATGATGTCAGCAGTAGAGTCCGTCGAGACCTTTCCGTCTGAAGGAGAGCCTTCTCAGGCTGAGGCTGAGTCAATTATTCTGTCTGCGCGAGAACTCGCGTTTACGCATGCTGAATCTAATGATGCAAAATTACGAGAGAAAGCTAAAGTGCTACTTGGGGCGATTCGTCATTATGAAGCAAATGGACATGAGCACACACTTCGTGACATTGAGAAGCATAGTGATGAGCTGCGATTGCTGACAACTGCAGAAGAATCTATTGTATCGGTTGAAAGTTCATCAGAACGAGTGTTGCTCCCTGAGTATCTCAAAGCCAAATGGGGTAAAAATAAGCAATTTCTTCTCGCTCTTGTCTTTGCCGCATTTCCACAATCAGCACCAAATGAAACGGTGCTTAAAAATGAGGTGCCAGTAGCGCAGCAGCAAAATTATTTTGATCCTGCCTGGAGCTCAGAGATAAAAGAGTCTCCGGTGACCGAGCGTGTCATGATTAACGATGGGGTTCTGCCACAAGTTGAAACCGGAATTGTCGAGGTGACAAAAACTGGCGAACAATTTGCTAAGCAGTCAGATGCTGTGGAAGCGACACTAACCACACTTGATGTACATACAAGAGAGGGTAGTGAGCAAGATGTGGTGTTCAAAGAGACTGGTATTAAGATTGAAGAGCCAGAGCAGATTGAGACACCAGTAGCGTTTTTTGGTAAGGATGCCACCTACATTCCAGCTGATCCAAATATCATCCTTGATGAAGAGCGTCCACTCGTGACTGGTTCGTTGCCTAATGTAGATTCAAATGAGCCCCTGACAGAAAAAGTTTTCACGACAGAAGAGATTCCACCAGAGAAAATCAAGTTTGTCGCTGGTGGGAGTTCAGAATATTATCTAGAAAACTATTGGTTTAAACTGGTTGAAGGTCGATCGTCTGATATTGCTAAAGAAGAGCATGATAAGTTGGTGCGGCAAGTATTAAATAAAGCTCGACACAGTAAAGAAATGCGATTAAAAATGGGATTTGAAGAGGACGAGAGTATCGACGATGTCAAAGAAGGGCGTCTATACGACCTCTCAGTGTTACTTGACTATCTCCGTGAACTTGAGTCGTTCAAGCGAATGGGCGTGTCTGAGCCACCAGCTCCGCTTGATGCTGCTGAGGAATATGCTGTGTCTGAGGGTGCAGAAGCGCCAGTATCTGCAGAGTCTGAATCAACCTCTCCAGAAGGAGAGGGTACCGAGGCTCCGGTCTTTGATGAAGCGCGCTTTAGGTCGTGGCTCAGTGAGAACTTTAACATTGATCAAAATGAGCGTTGGTTTAGTTCGATGTTCTCAAGTGGGTTTGATAACAAGAGTCTCCTTAATCTCACAATTGGTGAAGCAACTGAGTTGTCCCTTATGAATAGAGATGAGTTAGCTTCTGAACTGGTTGCTCGTAAGATTGATATCAATGTCTTTAATAAGCTTAACGGACTCATTGTCAGTGCTCGTCGCACGGGAGAGTTGCCAAGTGAAGTGAAAAACGATCGGTTGGTCAGTGACTTCCTCGCTGAACAATTTACTAAGCTGACTGCATAGTGTATGGATACAACGACACAACAAGCTCTTGATTTGTTTGAACGGGTACTCGTTGAGTACCTTGAGAGTATCTCACCTGAGGAAAGAACTGAGGTGCTGACGTGGCTTGAGGCGCATGCTGAGGAGGCGGACTTACTCGCGGAGCTCATCAAGCATTATCCACCATTTGCGCTACGCTTCACCAAAGCAGTTGAAGCACACGCACATACGCTAGCGTAATACACAGGTTTGTATCAATAAAAAAGTATCGAATCGAGTGACTGATGCTACTATAGTGAGGTATGGTTCAGGAAGTGCGTTCCGGGACGGCCGGATTTGTGTGTGATTTATCAACTACGACAGGAGTGGCATCGGCTCTTGCGCTTGTTCGTATCAGTTCGCTTCAAAGTGATGAGAAGCGTTCGTTGCGTGACTTAATTTTTCTCTACACAAACAGCGGCGCTCATGACGAAGCGCTCCGCACACTGATTGAAAGTCGACTGGCGCCGCTAGCTAGTGCGATTCCTTCGGCACCGGTAATTGATGCTACTCCGACGATTAACACACAAAGAAACGAAAACGTTATCATTCAGCCCGTTGCGACAACGGTGCGTTCTGGCTTCGCGACAGGTCGGCCAAGGCCGAGTTTTACCCCACTTGCACCGGTACAAGTACTGGCAGTGCCAAGTCCAGCGCCTGTAGTTGAACGTGGGCCAGTAGTGTCACCTGCACCTGCTCCAGTAGTTGAAGTGGTCCCTGAAGCTTCAGTACCGGTCCAGCCTACATCAACCACGCTATCTACCCCAACTCCGGCTGCTGCTGTCATGCCAGAGGCGAAAAATGTTGTGGATGAGAAGCTGGCTTCAGTAGCACCTACTCCGCAGGATACCGTAGCGTATGAACCGTTGTATCATGAAGACACCTCGATTGAGACGTACCGTAACCGTATCAGTGAGATTAAGCGCACCATTAACGCTCGTGTTGGTAATCCCGTCAACCTGGTTGATATTGATAACACGCTTGGTCGTGAGTACATGACGACACTTCTTGAAGCGATGAAGACGGTGTCAGGCGGCGGAGGTGATGTGATGGGAACGATGAAGCGTCTCGAAGTCGTGTATGCGGCGGTGATGAAGCGTCTTGATAGTGATAGTTCAGCCATAAGCACTTCTGCTGCAGCTCCAGAGTCTGTGCCAGTTACTACGTCAACCCCTCATAAGGTTTCTACAACACCACCAATCACCCCAGTTATTCCCAAGAAGGCTGAGGCGCCAGTGGCAGTACCGCTTGTAGAGAGTGTACCTGTCAAAGTGTCACGTCCAGCTAGTCAAGTTGCACCAGTGTCTGTACCTGTTCCTGAACCAGTTGATGTTGCGTCAGAGCCAGCTTCAGGTGTGAGCGAGCGCGGATATAGTGTTCAGGTTTATAACGAAGACAAAGTCGATGTCGATCCGATGACCATTGCGTCATCTCGCTTTAAGAATGTCGCTCCGGTCTCAACCGCGATGCCGCTGAAGACACCACAAGATCTTCCAACGGCTGCTGATGTAAAGGCGCGCATGGGAATAGTTGATCCGCTTGAAGATCCTGATGTTGATGCTGGTCTTGAGCAACTTCTCTCAGAGTGGTCACTGTTTAAAAAGAGCGGCATGTTCGGTACTGGTCCACGAGGGCGTCAGCATCCGCTCTACATGAAGCTTGCACCACTCACGATCCCTCTTATTCTCTCAGGACGATTTGAAGGCGCTACACCAGAAATAAAGCAGAGTGTTACTGATTATATGAATGGGTGGCGCTACGAGCAGGGGATTATTCATAATCCAGATGAGACCTTTGAGCACTACTTACGACGTGTCATTCGTCATATCATCGATTCACAAACACGACGACGTTCGGCATAATAGTGGCTATGGATAGCCATCACGCCCGTTTATATATCAGTACTAATCCAGAAGCATGCATGAGCTCACTCTTAAGTGAAGTTCATAACATGGAGGTGGTGCCGTTTACTGAAGATACACTCGCTATTGGTACGGTCAGGAAAATTATTGACCTGGCATATCAGACGCCAGGTAGCTATGAGTACCGGCTCATTGCGATAACAGCTCGGAGTATCGCGGTTGAAGCGCAGCAGGCATTATTAAAGATTTTAGAAGAGCCACCACAGACGACTCGCTTTTTAATTGTGTTGCCAGATAAGGCTTCGCTGTTGTCGACGGTGCTCTCTCGTCTTTCGGTTGTATCTGATACTCACGGTGGTGTTACTGAGGCCTTTTCTGAATTTGTTCTGATGTCCTACAAAGAACGACTCGATACGATTGCTGAAGCAGCGAAGCAAAAGAACGATACTCTTTTTGAAGCCTGGTACAACGGACTGGTAGCCTACCTCGAGAGTAATGACCGTCCCGAAGCAGAATTGGCACCATATCTATTGGTACTCAGTTACGCTCGGGCTCGAGGAGCTTCAAAGAAAATGTTATGGGAAGAAGTCGCACTCACGCTCCCACAGACGACCATTCGTTAATTGTGCTATACTCCACCTACGTAATAAAAAATATATGGAAGACGATCAAAAAAAGCGTTTCGCTGAAGTAGTGCTGTGGCTTGATAAAGAATTTGCCTCTATTCGTACCGGTCAAGCTACGCCGGCTCTCCTTGATGGGATTCGTGTTGAATCCTACGGGTCATTTTTACCATTAAATCAGGTCGGCTCAGTTGGTGTTGAAGATGCACGAACGCTCCGCATTTCACCCTGGGACCAGTCTCAGGTAAAGGCGGTTGAAAAGGCGATTAGCGATGCTGACCTTGGTCTTTCAGTCGTTACAGATAGTTCTGGGGTACGGGTGATTTTTCCAGAGCTTACCGGAGAGCGTCGACAACAACTCGTAAAGCTCGCTAAGAGTAAGCTTGAAGATGCTCGTGTATCGGTGCGTGCGCTCCGTGATGAGGCAATGAAGGCGATTGATGCGGCAGAAAAGGCTGGTGATATCAGTCAGGATGAAAAGTTTGCACAGAAAGAGGATGTGCAGAAGCATGTTGATGCTACCAACCGCGCTCTTGAAGCTCGGTTTGCTGAGAAGGAGGGGGAGATTGCTCGTTAATTGTTAATTATTACCATGACCATACTCATTTTTTTGGTAGTTCTCTTTGTACTTATTCTGGTGCATGAATGGGGACACTACATCACCGCCAAATGGACGGGGATGCGAGTCGATGAGTTTGGGATTGGGTTTCCCCCAAAGCTGTTTGGATTTAAGCGAGGAGAGACGGAGTATACCCTCAATGCGCTTCCGATCGGTGGATTTGTAAAGATTCTTGGTGAAAATGGTGACGCTGATGGAGAGGTTCTTTCTGTGGCTGATCAGTCACGTACCTTTAGTGCTCGTCCGAAGTGGGCACAAGCAGTGGTCTTGGTGGCTGGTGTCACTATGAACGTACTGCTCGCCTGGGTTATTTTCTTCGGTATTCTGGTGGTTGGTACCGATGTCCAAGTGGCTGAAGAGGAGGCAACACCTGCTGCACGCCTTACGGTCACCGGGGTGGCACCAGAAAGTCCCGCGAGCGTCCTGCCACTAAAGGCAGAGATTACCGCTGCCTCTCGGGGGGAAGAGACCCTAGCGACCCTGACCCCATCAGCGTTTACCGATTTTGTCCGGGCCGGTAACGGGGAAGCGATAACGCTGACCTATGAACATCGGGGTGGTGAAGAAACGGTGGTGTTGACTCCAGTGCTCGGTATTGCGAATGCCCTAGCTGGGGTCCCTGCACTTGGAGTACAGACTGGCCTTCTCGAGGAGAAGCAACTCGGTGTACTTAATGCGATAAAAGAGGCGTCGCTACAGACAGTGCTAATGCTCCAGGCGATTACTGTTGGTCTCGTGACATTGTTGTCACAGGCAGTCACTGGTACGGCTGACTTTTCGCAGGTGGCCGGGCCGGTCGGTATCGTCGAGCATGTTGGTACTGCTGCTGCTTTTGGTTTTACGTCATTGCTCTACTTCACAGCGGTGATTTCACTCAATCTAGCAGTGATTAACCTCTTCCCAATCCCTGCCCTTGATGGCGGTCGACTTGTATTCGTTGCAATCGAGGCGGTGACTGGCCGTCCGATTAACCCAGTCTGGGCTGGTCGGGTGAATCTTGTCGGATTTGGACTCCTCATGCTCCTCATGGTGGTGGTTACCTATAACGATATCCTCAAACTCCTGTAGTAATCATCTAGAGCAACACAAAAACCTTCCAGTTAACTGAAAGGTTTTTGTGTGCGGTTTGGTATGATTCTTTATTTTTGGTGATGGCGTATTACCTATGGTACACTCTAGGAACTTATTATGAGGTAATAGGGGATTTTTTATGCGCCAATCAAAGCTTTTTGGAAAAACCGAAAAAGAAGAACGAGCAGACACGACAGTTGCTAGTCACCGGCTTTTGGTGAAGGCTGGCTTCATCCGTGAGTCGGTCGCTGGTCGCTACTACCTCCTCCCACTTGGTATGCGTGTGTACAACAAAATCACCGGCATCATTCGCGAAGAAATGGATAAGCGCGGTGCACAAGAGATGATTTCTCCCACCCTCCACCCCCTTGAGCTCTGGCAAGAAACAAACCGTGACAACGCCGGTAACTTTGGTCTCATGCTTGTTGAAGATCGGCGTGGTGCTAAGTTCGCACTCGGTGGTACGGCTGAAGAAATGTTTGTGGACGTAGCTCGTAAGTTTCAGCTCTCATACAAAGATCTTCCATTTAACATCTACCAGTTCAGTACGAAGTTTCGTGATGAGCTCCGAGCGCGTGGAGGACTCCTTCGTGTGCGCGAGTTTGTCATGAAAGATGCGTACAGCTTTGATCGGGACGCCGCGTCGTTTGTTGCTACTTACGAAAGTATGGCTGATGCCTACTATCAGAGCTACAAGCGCATGGGCCTTGAAGCGAACAAGGTGCTTGCTGACAATGGCTACATTGGTGGCGAATATTGTCATGAGTACATTGTTGATTGTGCATCAGGCGAAAGTCGCTACCTTGTAACTGAGGACGGCTCATACCTGGCACATGAGGATGTGGCGGAAATTGCTCTCCCTCACTGTAACGAGGACGAGGCAGTACTGCCGATGACAACAATCGAGCAGCCAGCGTGGGTAAAGACGATGGCTGATAATGAAAAGTTCCATGGCGCTCCTGCGTGGAAGT
>CAZTWW010000010.1:0-30242 GCA_964618165.1 uncultured Candidatus Saccharibacteria bacterium
TGGCAGTACCACCAGTGGGGACCGTATAGAGACGGAAGGTCATGGCGTAGGTGCCGTTTGAGACAGCGACGCCGGAAGAGTTAGTAAGTTTACCTTGGTAGTTGATTTGTTGGTTGAATTGGGCGTTCACATAAAACGGCACAATCACCGCTACAATAATGGCGGTGATGAGAAGAACGATTGATGTGCGCACAAGAACCAACATAAACACTATGGCGAATCATTCGCGGACGCTCCAACCGGCACTCGCACAAATGGGATGATGGTGCCATTTGGGGATACAATCTCCCCAGTGGTCGTTCCAGTCGTCCGAACCTCAACCGGATCAGAGAAAAATGCTTCCGGGTCAGTTGACGAGGCCTCAGTAGATAAAACCGGGAATAAAACAATACCGTTATCGAGTGGAATGTCTTCGGTCTCAGTCAAAATTTCACCATACTCGTACCAATCCATATCAGGAATGACAGTGTCTACTAAAGCCGCCTGCTGCTCAGTACCAGACACGAGACCAGCAATAACTGCTGGATTTGTAAACGGAGCAAAGGACGACACAAGAAAGCCAACAAAGAGACCGAGGATGATGACGATAATAGTCTTATTGACTGCACGATGTGAGCGAGTAGCACGCTTATCAGACTGCGCCGCGACAAAAGACTCCCACCAATCATGCAGATCGAGCTCTTCCTTACGGAGAGCGCGGGTGTATTCGGCCCGAGCCTGAAGCTCGAGTTGGGCATGATCAAAGAAATTTTTAAGAGAGACTGGATCGATGTACCACTGACGATTTATCTGGGCGGCAGCAATTTTTCCATCACGTGCCAGACGGGCTACATAGTCCTTCGAATAAGGCACAAACTTGCTCACATCACGGAGCGGAATGAGCTTACGATTACCGACATTAAAAAATTCAGTCATGGTGTTGAATAGCTATAAATATTATAGCTATTTCATGACCATTCACCTATCAAAAAGTGTTTATAAGTCGGTCGAAATTTTGGTGAAAAAAAGGCGTAGATTCTCCCACGAAAGCTGGACTGTAGCTGACAGATTTCCAGACTCGAAAGTGTAGGAATAACTCGTCGTCGCGAGGAACAAGACAAAAATAATCGCCACCACTGCCGAGAACGCAAAGAGTGCCTTGGTCGACTGCGGAGCCTCGGCCACATCACTGACCATAGCGGGACTAAATCGTACCGATACCGGGCGATGTCGTGACATCTGTCGAGGAGTATGCGGAGTAGCGATGTGTGAGGGTGACAAAGCCGCCTGAGCTACCTCAGTGGTAACACTAACAGCCGACCTAGGTTGCAAAGACGAAGGCGGGTGCGGTAACTCTGCTGAAGGTAATTCAACAGCCTCAACAGCAACTTGACCACGGAGAGGAACTTCAGGAAGTTCGGTAAACTTAAGCTTCTGCGGTTGGCGTGATTCAGACGATACGCTGACAGTTACGGCTTCGGCTTGATCGACAGGTAGCTTTGCTGGCACACTCGGAACCTGAGGCAAGATTTTCTTTTTCTTAACAACGGGCTGTGGCAACAACTCAGCTTCGTCAGGTACGTAGCGTGGCTGCACCCAAGACAGACGGTCGAGAAAGTGTGGCGCCTTGTCATTCACAGGAGCATGAGTATTAGCAGGTAAACGCCGAGATTTTACGAGAACTTCCTCAGAATCAGGCGAGAAAGTATTTAAATTATTTGTTTTCTCGTCTAAACGAATCTCTTTGTAACGACTGTCTCTATGTTCAAGTAATGATGATTCGGTAACATACCAGGTGCGTCCTACCATATGACACACCACCTTACCAGAACGACAAAGCTGCCCTATATAGTCAGAGGTGTAGCGAAAACGCTTAGCTAAAATAGCAGCTTTAGTGTAGGACACTCCCTCTAGCAATATCGTATCCATATCGTACGTTTAGTATACAAAAGATGGTTACACTAAACTAACAAAAAAGTCCGAGATGTGTTGATATCTCGGACTTTCTCGTATTTACTAACTAAGTGTTGACTCAAACAACCCTCGCAACGTAGTTGGATCGGCAGCACCCTTTGTCTGCTTCATTGCTTGCCCCACGAGATACTGAATGGAGGCAACCTTGCCAGCACGGTACTCAGCTACTGCTTGCGGCGAAGCTTCAATCACGGCCACAACCACTTCCCGCAACATTGCTTCAGAAAAATTATTAGCGAGATTACGATCACTGATGATTACTTCAATGCTTGTATTATTTTCTGCAAATTCAATAAGCAAGTCTTTGGCAACGCGGGAGGTAATCTTTTTTGCAGTTAGTTGACGAACAATAAAGCCGAACTCTTCTGGCGCCAGAACGTGAGGCGAACTGAGGTCAGTCTTAGAGAAATCAGTGAGGAGATAGTTGGCAGCAAGCTTAGCTGCCTCAACATTATCACCAAGATATTCGATGACAGACCGATAATATGAGTCGAGTGCAATATTTGCAATCATCTCCTCAATTTGATTACTCGGTAAACCGAGATAACTATATTTTTCACGCTTTTCTTCTGGAAGTATTGCCATTTTCTCGGCAATTTTTGATGGTTCAAAAGCTATAATTTTGTCTATCTGAAGCTTTGGAATATCTGGATCTGGGAAGTAGCGGTAATCTTTGGCTGTCTCCTTGCTTCGCTGGAGATACGTCTCTAGTTTATCCTCATCCCAGCCCCTCGTCTCCTGAGTAATAACTCCTCCAGCATCAAGTACTGATATATGTCGGGCAATCTCAAAATTAATCGCCGCTTCAACCGAACGGAATGAGTTGAGATTTTTTACTTCAACCTTGGTGCCAAGTTCACCAGTTTTACTGACTGAGATGTTGGCCTCAACTCGCATCTCTCCCCGCTCCATGTTGGCGTCACTGATGCCAAGTGTTCGTAGGAGAAGTTGCAACTCTTTTGCAAATCGTCCTGCCGTCTCGCTATCGTGTATCACCGGCTCTGTCACGAGCTCCATGAGTGGGACCCCGGCTCGGTTGTAGTCAACAAGACTTCCCTCCCCCTTGTCGTGTTGACTGCGAGCAGTATCCTCCTCGAGATGGACGCGAGTGAGCTTTACGCCAGCCACTTCTCCCCCTGTTACGAATGGGAACGCATACTGACTGAGCTGGTATGCCTTCGGGATGTCTGGGTAGAAATAATTTTTTCTATCAAACTCAGAGTAGGTCGCAACCGTTCCTCCCACCGCTTGTCCAAACATAATGACAGATTCAATCGCCTGCTCGTTTGGGACCGGGAGTGTACCAGGGTGAGCCATACAGACCGGACAGATGAGCGTGTTCGGTTCGGCAGCGTGAGGGTTATTCTCACAACCACAGAACATCTTGCTCTTAGTTTTAAGTTCTGCGTGGATTTCAAGTCCAATAGTAGCTCTATACATGTGACAACGATTAACTAATTCGCTGTATTGTACGTACGACTGAGGTGTGAGACAAGAGCATTTTTGAGTTCATCGAGCCCTTCCCCTGTTTCTGCAGAGATAAAAAACACACGTTTATCAGAAATGTCAATATTATTGCTTACCTGTTCAATAAAGTCTTTATTTACAAGGTCAGTTTTAGTGAATATAATCCATTCTTCCTTTTCAGTGAGAGATTCTGAGAATAATTCAAGCTCTCTTCGAATGGTATAATATATATCAAGTGGGTTCTCTGACTCGAGTGAGACGAGATGGAGAAGCATTTTGGTCTTTGTGACATGCCGGAGGAAGGTGTGACCAAGACCTTTACCGTCACTCGCCCCCTCGATGAGGCCTGGGATGTCAGCCAGTATGTATCCGTAGAGATCGCCGAGGTGTGGCACAAGAGTCGTAAACGGGTAGGCTCCAATGGCACTCTTAGCGTTGGTAAAGTAATTAAGAAGTGTCGACTTACCAGCATTTGGCATACCAATGAGGCCGACGTCAACAACGAGGGTGAGCTCAATCTTAAGGTCACCAGACTCACCATCTCGACCCTTGGTGCTTTCTTCGGGAGCACGATTCGTCGACGACTTAAAACGCTCGTTACCAAGTCCACCACCACCACCCTTAAATACACGTTCGCGTTGCCCTTCGGTGAAGAGCTCGTAGGTACGTCCACGTGAGACGTCGGTCACAATTGAACCAACTGGTACTCTAATTGTGATATCCTTGCCGTTCTTACCGTGCTTACTCCCGCTTTGACCAGCCTCACCCGCCTCAGCTGCAAACTGTGGTGAACTGAGATACTTCGACAAAAGACCAAGGTCGCGCACCGCCTCCACATACACATCGCCACCGTTACCACCGTTACCACCGGCAGGGCCAGCTTTTGGGACAAACTTCTCATGACGCCACCGAGTAACCCCATCGCCACCACGTCCAGCAGCTGCGTGGACAGTAATCTGGTCAATAAACATAGGCCATCTTATACCACGCCTATGAATATTTGTCTATATAATTTCTTACTTCCCTGACTTCGTATTACGGTTCACAAAAACACTGACGAGGGTGACTATGAGTGTCACCCCTACCGCTGATAATACAGAGTCAATAGCAAAGCCAGGCAAAAGATAAGCGGCCAGACCAACAATAGTGGTATTAATCACGAGGAGGAAAAGCCCGAGAGTAAGGATAGTGATTGGTAAGGTGAAAAATATCAGTACTGGCTTGAGAAAGGTGTTTAAGAGACCCAACACTAAGGCAGCAATAAAGGCAGTGGTGACAGAATCAAGCGCTACCCCTGGCAAGACCTCAGCAGCAAGCAGCAGTGCAAAGGTAACGGCTAGAAAGCGAACAACAAACAAATACATATGTGACTATAATAGCTCACACCCTCAAAAAACAAAACCAGCGCCATAGTGGCGCTGGTTTTGTTTTAGTCCTCAGTCGTTATGATGACGATACAATCCGCCATCCTTGCTTCAATCGCTCTTCAGCTTTCTTGTACTTCATGGTTTCGGTGGCCGTACCATTGGTGATGGTCACCATATCATTGCGACCAGGAGTCGCAGCCTCCTTCACCACAGTCTTAGAGGCACCTGGAGTGGTTGCACCAGCTTCACTCGCCTTAAGGGCAGCGACTGCCTGCTTCTCATGCTCTTCCTCTTCTTTAGCAATGACGGCTGGCTGAATGTTCGGCAACACCTCAGCGATACGATTGAGGATGTTTTCCTGGAGCTCGACAAAGGCTCTGGTTCCCTCACGACGATACTCGATAAGTGGGTCACGCTGTCCGTACGCACGCAAGTTCACACTCGAGCGAATGTGCTGCATCATCTCAAGATGATCAACCCAGAGGGTGTCGATCATTTGGAGACAGAGCTTTTGGAACATATCGGTAAATACCTCAACACCGTACTCAGCCTCTTTTGCTGTCATCACTGCTTCGAGTTCAGGATTACCGGCAACGAGCTCTGCTCGTACCTGAGCCAACTCTTCTGCGTTACCCTCAAGGAGTTTACGGCGACGACCGTAGATAGTGACACGCTGGAGATTGAGAACATCGTCGTACGCTAGCACTTGCTTACGTGAATCGAAGTGGAAGCCCTCTATACGGGTCTGAGCTGCTTCAAGCTGTTTTGAAATAAGCTTCATCTCGATTGGCTGATCCTCTGGGATGCCGAAGGTGCCCATGAGGTTTTTAACCCGCTCGCCACCGAAAATACGCATCAGAGAATCCTCCATCGAAACAAAGAACTGCGTTGCACCTTGGTCACCTTGACGACCAGCACGACCACGAAGCTGATTATCAATACGACGAGCCTCGTGACGCTCGGTACCAAGCACAAAGAGTCCACCAAGTGCTCGTACTGCCTCCGCCTCTTCAGGGGTGGCCTGTGGTCCACCAAGCTTAATATCGACGCCACGACCAGCCATGTTCGTCGCGAGCGTTACCGCCCCCTTCTTACCAGCTTCAGCAATAATCTCACCTTCACGTTCGTGGTTCTTAGCGTTCAGCATCTGGTGTGGCACTCCCGCTTTTGTGAGCGCCAGTGAGAGTCGCTCATTTGACTCAATCGATGCGGTACCAATAAGAATCGGTTGTCCTGTGTCATGCACAGCCTTTACCTTCGCAATAATCGCAGCAAACTTGCCTTGCTCGTTCTGGAAGATGAGATCGTTGTGGTCGATACGGGCAACTGGACGATTGGTTGGTACCGGTACCACCTCAAGCTTGTATACAGTGTAGAACTCCTCGAGTGAGGTCATCGCCGTACCCGTCATACCCGAGAGCTTATCGTACATGCGGAAGTAGTTCTGATACGTAATCGATGCATAGGTTCGTGACTCACGCTGAATCGCGACACCTTCCTTGGCTTCAATCGCCTGATGGAGACCGTCTGACCATCGACGTCCCGGTTGCATACGTCCCGTAAACTCATCGACTATCACGACCTCACCATCACGTACCACGTACTCCTTATCTCGCGTATAGAGCGCCTCAGCCCGTACTGCAGTCTCAAGATGGTGTACATACTTGATACCCTTATCAGTGTAGATATTTTCAATACCAAGCATCTTTTCGGCCATCTCAATACCGGTGTTTGTGAGAGTCGCACTGCGAAGCTTCTCATCAACCACATAATGCTCTTCGGGCTTTAGACCACGCGCAATCTGCGCAAAGATGGTATAGAGATCCTCAGAGTCAGCCGCTGGTGCTGAGATAATGAGTGGTGTACGCGCCTCATCAATGAGGATAGAGTCGATTTCGTCGATAATTGCGTACTCATGACCGCGTTGTCGTACGTTTGCAATATCAAACTCAATATTGTCACGGAGATAATCAAACCCAAACTCACTATTAGTGCCGTACGTAATATCAGCTTCATAAGCTTCTTTACGACTACACGGACGAAGGAACTCATAAACAACTTTGTAGGCTCCGACATCATCACGCTCTTCGTCCTTTTCTTGATGAGTGGCATCATAGAGATATGAGCCACCTGAATTAATGACTCCAACTGTAAGACCAAGTGCATGATAGACCTGACCCATCCAGGTTGCATCACGCCGTGCCAGATAATCATTCACCGTCACCACGTGTACACCCTTACCATTTAGTGCATTGAGGTACGCTGGGAGCGTTCCAACGAGTGTTTTACCTTCTCCGGTACGCATCTCAGTAATCTTGCCACTATGAAGCAAGGCACCACCGATGAGCTGTACGTCATAAGGCCGCAGACCGAGCGTGCGCTTACTTGATTCACGCACCAGAGCAAACGCTTCAGGCAGTGCTGCATCGAGTGTGAGGTCACCCGCCTGTATAGCAGCACGGAGTGCGTGAGAACGCTCAATAAGTGCGTCGGGTGATAACGACTCAAGCTCCGACTCAAGCGCATTGGTCTTTGCAACGAGTGGGGCAATAGCGGTCAACTCTTTCTGATAACTAGGGCCAAAAAATCTATCTAAAAATGACATAGTGGTAGCAGTATAGCGGTTTTTACCTATAAACACAAAAACGCATAAAGCCACCGAGATGGTGGCTTTATGCTATCAGCTTCACGACAAGATGTTTTACTTCTTGCGTGCTGGAGCTTTTTTTGCGGCCTTCTTGACTGCCTTCTTGGCTACCTTCTTTGCTGGAGCCTTCTTGACTGCCTTCTTGGCTACCTTCTTAGCGGCCTTTTTTGCTGCTGCCATAAGTATATGTGAAAGCTTAGTTGAATAATGTTCGACCGCATGACTCTCTCGTATGAAAAGAACAGAACGTAAGAGAGAATGTCTGCTTACAACTATTATCACGTGTAAAAATTTTTCACACAAATTTTTTTTAAAAAAATTTGTGGATAAGATTTTTTTAAAAAATAAAAATATTTTTTTATTTTTTGTGATTAAGAAATTTTTTGCACCTCCCACTCAATCGTGATGAATGTTTTTTCATACACTCGCTCTTGAATGTGACGCGCGAACATCTCAACATCACGAGCAGTTGCGACTCCGTGTGTCACCAACACCAACGCTTGTTCGGTATAAAGTCCAACTACCCCATCACGAAAACCTTTGAGACCGCATACCTTATCAAGAATAAAACCGAGTGACACTTTCGTGTATCCAACAGTAGCTGGGTACATTGGCAAATCAGGATACAACTCTTTTAAGCGGAGCGCTTCAGCCGTTGGGATAATCGGATTCTTGAAGAACGAACCAGCCGTACCAACCAAACGCCAATCAGGAAATTTCTTTGAGCGAATCTTTATGACCGCATCACGAATTTCATAGAGTGTCGGTACCCGATCGCCAAAATAGTTGGCAAGGTCAGCGTACGAAATTTTTGGTCGTGGTGTTTTTGTGAGTCGATAGGTGACGTTAAGGACAATCAAATGCTTACCCTCTTCAGACTTGAAAAGTGAGTCACGATACCCAAACTGACACGCTGCATTACTGAACAACATCGTTTGCTTTGTTCTCGTGTCATAGACGAGGACTGATTCAATCACATCGCTCGCCTCTACCCCGTACGCTCCAACATTCTGAACTGGTGTCGCTCCGACCGTACCTGGTATCGCCGAGAGATTTTCAATCCCCCACCACCCTTCTCGGACTGTGTACGCTACGACTTCATCAAGCGTCTCACCACCACCAAGCGTAAGGAGTATTGTGCCGTCACCTACATCTTCGACGTCTCGCCCAAGGATAGCCTGCTTCACCACCACCGCTTCCACCCCCTCGTCGGCGACGAGGATGTTTGACCCACCGCCAAGTACAAACAGCGGTAGTTTCTTTTGCTCTGCAAAAGAAACTACCGCTGTTACTTCATCAATGGTTGTCACCGCTACGTAGTACCGTGCTGCGCCGCCTATCTTGAGCGTTGTCTTATCGTGGAGAGATACGTACTGCGATACCGTAGCAGACATAGTACTCCTACTGACAACCAACCTCTGGCGCACGGCCAGCCTTAAGATTTGTGGTGACACACTGTGCCATCGTTGCAAAGCTTGGAACAGCAGCCGCTCCACGACTGAGTGTTTCAATTGCCTTATCAGTCAGGAGCTTCTTTTGCTCTGGTGAGCTACTCGCGTTTTGTGCCATCTGGTAGTACACGAAGGCAAGACTCGCCCAGTTCTGCGCATCTGGTGCCGCGGTCTGTACACGAATCTCGTAGAGCTCCGCAAGGAGGTCAAACGCACGCGCATTATTAACTGCATTGAGCATAAAATCACTCGCTGCCAACCGTGCCTTAAACTCTGGAGTTGCATCAGTGAGCATTGCTTCTGCCGTAGCAACATCGTTCATGTAGAAGAGGGTTGCGAGATAGAACTCTTTTGCTTCTTCATTACGGGTATCAAGCTCGTAAGCTTCCTTGAAGTAGGCGAGTGCGGCTGCATTATTACCAGCTCCAATCTCGACCGCTCCCTGCTGGAGAATAATCGCCTGCTTCTTCGGCGAGTACTTGCGTGCAAGCTCAAGCTCAGCCCGCGCCTTTTCAACGTTACCAATCGCTCGATAGTAACTTGAGAGGAATACATGGAGACGGGCATCACCTGGCTTATCAGCTACCATCTTCTGGAGCTCACTCTCGGTAAACGTGAGAAACTCCTCAAGAACCGCAGGATCAACCTGTGCACCAGGCTGCGCGAGACCCATCGCCTGCTGCGCAAGTTGCTCAACAATTTCTTGCCGACCGAATGAATTAAGGGCCAAGGTCTCCTTGAATACCTCAAGGCGTGCCGCCACGTCCTGTGTCTGGAAGGCTACAATAATCTGACCCGCTGCCTGCATACCTGGCACATTGACCACATACACCGTCGCTGCCATAAGTACCACCACAATTGGGGCCACAATTTGATTTACGATTGGTGCCGGAATATTAATCTTCGTGAGACTCGTCCACTCGTCACTATAGCGACTGTAGAGCATGCCAAGAATCGATGCGAAGAAGATGTAACTAATGATGTTATCAAACACCACAAGATTGTGAGTGAGGTACCCGACCAACAGACCAAAGAGAATACCTCGTTCCACGACCGTGAAGCGATTATCACCCTTCCAGGCGCACCACACGAGGTAGTAGAAGGCTGCTGCAAAGATTGAGAAGTACGCCACAAAGCCAAGAACACCGCCCGCAATCAACCAATCAAAGAAGATGTTGTGCACACGATCAAACCACTGCTCCTGAGCATACAACGCTGGATTGTACTGCTCGTTAAAAACATAGTTGAAGTTACCGTTACCCCAACCGAGGAGCGGACGCTCCTTCACCCCTTCAACCGACATCCCCCAAATCGTACCGCGAACCGTAAGGTCATTGCCGAGGTCGATATTAGCGATACGAGCCAGTGCTGGTGAACTCTGTACGTACTCAGAATCACGCGCTACATAGAAACTACCGAACATGAGGACCAAAAGTGCGACCCCACCAAGCGCGTACTTACGCACCTGCGGATGACGCGCGGTAAAGAGCACCATGTACGCGACTGCTGCAAGCGAACCAGTCGCGAGACCAATGGCGGTACCACGAGTACCAGTCTGGAGGAGTACGTAGGCAAAGAGCACCATCACGAGCCCGTAAATCACACGGTATGGTGTTACCTTGGTCTGCACCATGAGGAAAGCGAGAATAAAGATATGGAAGAGCATGTAGATGGCCATGTAGGCAGCATTGCCGAGCGTACTATCGACACGAACTGCCTCACCAGAAAGCTGCGCAAGGCCACGGAGCGCCACGAGCGCCGCTACTACGACCGACGTATGGAGATAGATACTCCAAAGCCGCGGTGTCTTCAGCATATTGCCAAGAACCACAAAGAAGAGGAACACGTGGATCAAAGTAATATAGCCATCCATACGCTCAAAATTACTCCAAAGCGCAGTTGGAATATGTTCAGCATTCATCGTTGCCGCAAACATGACGACAATAAGTGCGCTAAACGATGCCAAGAGCCATGAGAATCGTGGACGGTACGCCTTATCAAGGAGTGCCAGGATGATATAGAGAGCTGCAACAATCTCTACAATAATGCGGAACCAAAAGTTCTTACCGGTAATAAATGGAAAAAAGTAATTGTTCTCTACGTAAAGTGTTAAAAATGGAACAGCAAACAGACCAACGAATATGAGGCCCTTGATAATATCTTTCATATGGCGATAACTATACCATATTCAATTTTACGGCTTCAGCTAGACGACTGTGCTTTCCCGGGGTGAAATCTACACCTCATCGCGCAACCCCCACACGTAGGACATATCACGAGACATGATGTGTGAAAGTCGGTCAACCTGTGGCAGCAAGAGTGCGGTGTAATATTCCCACTCTTCAGTCGTGAGGAGTGTTTTAAGACGAGCATCATCAGGAAAGACCGGTTGTGGTGGCTTCACTCGAAAACTGCGATAGAGCATCTTGAGTCTGAAGATATTCCGCTTGATGATACCCGGATTCTTTGGCGGCTCCGGTGGCTCGGCATACGATACCAGTGTCGGTGGCACGAAGTTTTTATCTACCTCAAGAAATTCATAGAGCGACTGCACCTGAGCCAGTGGTGCGGTCGCAATTTCTTCATAAATCATGATATGGAGCTGAAGCGGTGAATAGTAGGCAAAATAGCGCTCAAGCGCAGTCGCATAGGCCCCATGCTCTAGTACGGCAGCGACGCTATTGAGATACTCCCCTGCAGTCATCTTTGTTGCTCGTGCATCAATTGTTTTCATTGCTTCATACTCAGCCAACGCCCGATAGATAGGATTGCGCAGTATCACAAATAGCTTTGTAGTCGGATAGTTCTCGACAATTCGCTCCGGCACCATCGGTGCAAGCAGATACCCTGGTGAACAATCACCCCGCAGGAGTTCGGGCTTCTCGTGTCGATTTTTCAGTTGTGCTTCGTACCATTCGACACCTCGCTTCGTATAAGAATCAGTATTAAAGAAGTTTATTGGCGCCACACTATCTGCGATCGCTGGATGTGCTTCAAGCCAATTGACCATACTACCGAGCCCGGCGTGGGGTGCACCAATACCAATGAACGCAGGTGGGAACTTTCTCATATGTATTTATGCTAGCACATCATCGCTCGCGATAATGGCTCGTTCGATACTGTCACGATACGCTGCCTCAAACGCGGTCGGATCCGATTGTAGTCGTCGCTCCGCCACATCGCGAGAAAACGCGCGCATTTGATGACGCAGCGCATTATCATTCAAAATTTTTGTCACGCCATCCGCAATTCGGTTCGGATTCTTTGCCGGCACCAATAATGCTGCATCTGGGATATCAAATAGGTCGCGCCGGAGCGGTGTCTCTACCACCACCATTGGAGCACCAGCAGCGGCACCAGACAGCACTATCTCATCAGCCGTGAGTGTCTCATCGACCACAACCATCACATCGGCACTGGCGATATAGTTGCGCAAGTTATCAGCTCGTCGTTCAATTACCACCTGGTCACTCACACCAAGTATCTCAGCCCGTCGCATACAGTCTGCCGACCCCGGCCCATCCCCTACCATCACTAGTCCGACCCGGGGATTACGCAACACACCACGGAGCGCATCAATCACGAGAAAAGCTGATTGTGTCGTGTAAAAATCGCCAACAAACAAAATGACAAAATTAAACTGTTTGTACTTATCAGTCAAATATGACTGCTTCTCACCAGTAAACTCCCGTACATAGTTACGAAAACGTGGTAGCACTGAGATATCGTGACAGTGTGTAAACTGTGCCATCGCATGGTCAAGATCTTCTTGGGTTTCAACCCGCAGACTCGGGAAACGATTCGGCATATGACGGCGAAGCCAGCGTCGAAGTCGTGAAGCAGCCGGCATCCGCTCGTGCGGGATATGGAGCTGGGTCGGTCGACCATAAAACTTACCGGCACCGTACGCCGTCACCGCACTCTCATACGTATCACGCGCCACAATAAGATCAGGCCGAAAGCCGTCAGCAAAAACAAGCTGCTCGTTTAATAATCGCCATCCCGCAAATGGCAACTCCCACGCATGTTTCGCCGTCGCGGTGTAGAGCCAGGTATTATATGCAACACGTAACACGGGATTTTTCGGAGGCAACCCCGTCCGCAACACGAGCACATGGACCTCATCAAACACATCCGATATAGCCGTAAAGCCATCAAGTGAGGTAGTCGCTTGTGTTAACAGGGATGTATCAGTTGTAATAAACAGTACCCGCACCGCTTCACGCCCTGTTTGCGGGACATACACTGGCTCTTGCCGCGCTTCCGCGACACTCACCTTTGGTGTGGTAGCACCACCTGTACTACCATCACCAGATTGGAGAATTGAGTTGAGCGCCCGCTGAGCATTTTTTTCTGTTTTACTAAAATCATTAAGGCCGTTGCCCATACTGACGTAAGTATACCCTCTCCCTTGATACTTATGACACGCTACTGTGGAGCACGCGGTATACAGCTGCTGCAAGCGCAACACTATCGTGACGCAGAAAGCTTCGCTGCACTGTGTCTCCCGCCACTGGCAAGACGACCCGTGAATCGACTATCGGCTCCCGCCATAGCTGTACTGGCAGTGTCGTTTCATATGACAATGGATGCACACCTTCAGTTGTCCCGTAGTGAGCGACAAGCGCAGCCGGTAGCGATGCATCAGGTACGATAACTGTGTGCGGGAGTCTCCCACTGTACCGCTCGAGTTCTAAGAGATACTCAGTGAGGTGCATTCCTTGTGTCTGACCACGGCGCGACATGAGATTAGCAACAAAGACAGTCGTCGCCATCGAGTCAGCCAAACACTCACGCATACCGCCAACAATCAAATTCGGCAGAATACTCGTATACAAATCACCAGGTCCGTAGACAATGAGATCGGCAGACACAATCGCGCTACATACTCGCTCGGTCACCTGGGCGCCGCCTGAGAGCGAGAGTGTCGTTATTCGCGCATCTGGAGACACTCCACTCGCCTCATCAATCGCATGTTCCCCCACCACTTCATCGCCAGTGTTGTATCGTGCTACTAAGTGCACATTATCAGTCGTCACCGGTACCACCTCCCCCGCAATCCGCAGGAGTCGACCCGCTGCCTCAATCGCGAGCGCTTCACTCCCGAGGATATCAGTGAGCGCCGTGAGAAAAAGGTTACCAAAATTGTGCCCAGACAATCCCTCTCCTTTTTCAAAACGATAGAGAAAGAGCGTGCGGAGGAGCTCACCATACTCATCATGTCCTGGCGCCAGGGCCGCGAGTGCTTGCCGCACATCTCCAACTGGAAGTTGTCCAAACTCGTCCCGCAGGCGCCCGGTAGAGCCACCCGAGTCCGCCATGGTCACGACCGCTGTGATATGGAGCGTCTCTTCGTACGCCCGCAGGCCACGAAGGAGCGTGTACGTCCCGGTTCCACCACCAATCACCACGACACGCTGTTTAGCTGACATACCTAGTGTCCGTAGATACCACGCAGTAACTCGAGATCCTTTCCACTCATACGTAACAGGCTGTTGTTTTTATCAAGCAGTGCTGCAAGGAGTGTCGTACCGACCGCGTCATTACTTGTCGCGTCATACCACGACTTGAAGGCTTCAAGGTCCTTCGGAAAACAGTGACCACCAGCCCCGCGCCCTGGCACACTCCCCGGATGCCCACTCGTATCAATTACCTGCATATGACTCGAGCCAATCCGTGGATCCGCTTGCATCGCTTCGATAATAGCTTGATAGTCTGCCCCCACTGCAGCAGCCGCATCGTAGATGACATTCATAAAAATCACCTTCATCGCGAGGAAGCAGTTACCAGCGTATTTGATGAGTTCAGCTTCATCACTCGTCACAATGGTCGTATACGGACTCTCCGGCAAGACCGAGACCACCATCGCAGCCGCATTACGATAGACATCACTCTCTTCTGGTATCCCCACAATCGTTCGTGCTGGAGACTTCGTATCCTCCTTAGCCGACTTCTCGCGGAGAAACTCAGGACTATGAAGAATAATCCTATCGGGAAACGCCGCCTGAAGTGCACGCGTCCGCCCCGGAAGGACGGTAGATTTAATGACCGCTATCTTCCCTACCCCCACGAGTGGCAAGACAGCCCGGAGCGCACTATCATCAAACCCATCTGGTGTCGTCGGTGTCGGGACCGCAATAAAGACGATGTCGCAGGTCGCAATCTCGCCTTTATTCTGAACATACAGAGGCTCCAGTGCGTAGCGGACAATACTATACCCCCGCTCAGCAAAATCGTCCGCCATGTGCTTCCCAATAAATCCCTGTCCAATAAATCCGATTTTCATAAATTTACTTATTTATTGATAGTAACCAAATTCCAACGTATAAGGTTACAATACTGTAACCTGAAATTGTGATAAACTCGTAGGTAATTAATACTCAATTATGTTTGAAAAAGTTCCAGAAAGAGAAAAAGCAGTTTTGCAATCAAAAACTTTTAAAAGAATTGCTGATTATTATCAGCTCCAAAACAAGCGAGTACTTGACCTTGGTTGTGGCTATGGTGAATACATGCAGCGCTTCGGCCAAAACAGCATCGGCATTACGACAACCCCTGAAGAAGTAGAGTACGGCAAAAGAATTAATCGAGACATTCGACTAGGTAATATCGAGCACCTCGCTGACCATTTGAGTACTACCGAAAAATTCGACTTTATCTGGTGTAACAATATTTTAGAACATCTTCTGTCACCCCACGCATTCTTAGTAAAGCTAAAAAGATTTGCAGATTCGAATACTAAGCTCATCATAGGCACACCGATGGTTCCCTACGTGCCTCAATTAATGAATCTTCCAAAAATGAGTGGGGCGCTCGCTTCACCACATATAAATTTTTTTACAAAAAAGACTTACAGACTGACTGCAGAATTTGCTGGCTGGTCAGTTGAGTCAACACGACCATTCCTATTTTCTAACAAAATTCTCGACGAGTCTGTAAATAACCTTATGCCACACCTCTACCTCATTGCAGAGAATAATGCTTCTTACAAATATCCACCCAAAAAACTTCACGAGTGGGAGCACGACGAGGCGTTTAAAGAACTACTTGCAATCATGGGATAGTAATTGGAGCACATGTATCCATACGCTAAAAAAATCTTAACAGAGCGAATGAAGATTGATGGAGACTATTTTCTCCGTGGTGGCTTTTGGCTAGTCTTCGCTCAAGGCGCCACTATAGTAGCCTCGCTACTATCCACCGTTGCTCTTGCTCACTATCTCAATGAGCATGACTTCGGTATCTATAGATATGTGATAAGTGTTAGCTTGCTTCTTACCACTTTTTCACTAACTGGAATTGGACAAGCCATTTTCCAAGCAACCACAAAAGGGGTGTTTAGCTTTTATAAAAAGGCAACGTCTGCAACACTCCAATACAGTAGTCTATTCGTAAGCGCCTGTATTATTGGATCTGTTTACTACTACCTAAACGATAACACCGTCCTTTCAATAGGATGTCTTCTGATTGCGTTCATCACTCCCTGGTCATTTTTGTTTACCAATATTCATGCATTTCTTATAGGAAAACAGGCTTTTGCCCAAGCTACAAAAATTCAAATTGCAAAATCATTTTTTGTTGCGCTAAGTACAGTTGTAACTCTACTATTTACTACAAATGTACTATTTTTAGTGGGGATATACTTTCTTAGCCAAGCAATAGCCGGAGTATTTTTTCACTTTTTACTGAAACCTAAAACTAACGAAGAATTACCGATAACCGAATCAGGTAAATACCTACAATTTGCAAAACATACAAGCTTAAGGAACATTCTTGTGGGGCTTTCCGGAAGAATAGATACTATATTAATCTTCCAGCAGTTAGGTGCCAATAGCCTTGCAATTTTTACCATCGCAACACTTCTCCCCGACCAAATTAAAGGTAGTCTCAAAAATTTAGTCACCTTACTCATTCCGAAATTTTCTCAACACGAATCAATTACAACACTGCGCAGACAACTCCCATATCGAAGTATGCAGGTTGGTTTAATTCTCATAGGCCTTACCGTTATGACCATACTCGTAACGCCAATCATCATTAATACACTCTTTCCAAAGTACAGTGAAGCAATTGTGTACGCGCAACTACTTGCGCTATCATTCCCAGCCTCGGTGTATCAAATACCATTTGCAATGATGCAGGCTCATACAACTGAAAAGGCACTATATAGTTTTCACATTTACTCAGCAGTGTTACAAATTGTAATTACTGCGATAGGTGTTTTTTTCTTTGGAATTATTGGTGCCATAGTAGCGCGTATACTATCGCAATACACGCAACTAGGTGTCTCAATCTATTCGCTATACCGTCATACTAACGGGTAACATACTCAACAATTTTTTTAGCTCGACTTTGCCATGTAAAGTTCTTACTTAAAATAAATGCAATATCGGTCTTATCTTCATATTCACATGGTGACATATTTGCAACTAGGTTAACTTTCTCAATAAGATCTTGGACTGAACCATCAAAAAAGAAAACCTCACTATCAGTTACTAGTGATTCAATACTTGGTATTCGAGAAACTATTATAGGTTTCCGTGACGTAAGATGAGCAAATAACTTAATTGGCGATGTAAAGCGTGTGGAGACAGCTTCTGTTGTTGAGTTCGGCACGACAAGTATATCTGCCAATTGTTGAATATAAGCTAAATCTTTTGTCGGATGTTGGCCTAAAAAAATTACATTTGGATATTCCTTTTTAAGCATATCGACTTCACCAAGACTGCCACCAATGATTACGGCCTGAATATTTTTTGAAAAATTCTTCGAGGCTTTCAGTAATGTATCCACCCCCTTCCATCCCTGAAGAGAACCAATGTACATGACAATTTTTTTATCTACGGGAATACTATAATCATTACGACTATAGATATCAGTCTTCCCGAAAAAAGTATCGTCCACCCCATTGTGAGCAATAATACATTTTAAGTTATGCTCCTTGCAGACATCATAAAGACCCTGTGACGTCACAACAATACTCTTTATTTTTCTGAGTAAAGAAACATACAGACCTACACATGACTTAGGCCAGTCATGCATTTCATACACAGCGTAAGGGTAATTACGTAAACTAAAAAACAGACTTACTTCTACCGAACGACTAACTATAATTGAGTCACGTTCTATCATAAAAGATCGGCTATACCACAGAAAGAGAAGGCCTTCAATCCAAAATCCTATTCTGCCCCACCATGCATTTTTTATCAGATTTGGAACTGGCACAAAAATACATTTGAAGTTTTGAGGGACATCATAGTAAGCGTAGATATCTTGTACGATTGCATTAACACGATTTGGTACAACCAGAGTAACCTCAAAACCCTCTCCAGCATAAGCTTGACACATCTTGACAACCTGAAACGAATGAGCTTTTTCACTCGGTACTCGTAAACGTGAGATGTAGTACAACTTTTTTGACACCGTGCTAGTATAACAAATGATAAAGGATATATCATATGTGCGGTATTTTAGGCTATACAGGATCAAACTTAGACATTATTAAACGCGCACATGCACTCCAAAAACATCGTGGTCCTGACGGCGATGGTTTTTACTCAGATGATAATGTTTCACTGGGACACAATCGACTCGCAATAATTGATCTTAATCCTCGAGCAGCTCAACCAATGTGGGACACTACCCGACGTTACAGCATCGTCTTTAATGGAGAAATTTATAATTACAAAGAAATTAAAGCTGATCACCTTCAAGACTATCAATTCCAAACCGAGTCTGACACTGAGGTATTACTTGGACTTTTTGAAAAATATGGCACTGACCTCACGCAGTACATTCGTGGAATGTACGCCTTTGCGATTTATGACGTAGCAGATAAGAAACTTTTTCTCTTTAGAGATGAATTTGGGATTAAGCCACTTTTCTACTCCGTTGGTGATTTTGGGTTGTGCTTTGCTTCGGAGTTGAAAACGATTATATCAATTTTATCTTCTCACCAAACAACACCAACAATTGATATAAATGCAATCTCTGAGTATTTAACGCTCGGATATACGATTGCTCCAAACACCCTATACAACGAGATTAAAATACTTAACCCGAAATCTAATCTTGAATTTGATATTTCAAAAAAAACCTTGACTATTCAAGAAAGTAAAGGGGACACCCAAAAAGTAACTGCATGTGATGCACTTAATACAATAATTGACGATAACTTAGTTGCTGATGTGCCGGTTGGTCTTTTCTTCTCTGGGGGTATTGATTCAAGTGTGATTGCTGCAATGACAGCGAAACAAACTACCAATCTTGACACATTTTCACTTCATGTTGAAAATCGTACCGAGGATAAAAAGTTTAGTGAAAAAATTGCTGAAACATTAAATATTTCAAATACTAGCTACACATTTGACGTCGCAGAATTTGATAAAGCATATCGTAGATTAATCAATCATATAGATCATCCTGCCGGTAGCACCAGTATATTCCAAACAGAATACTTGTCAGAAAAAGCTGTTGCTGCTGTTAAAGTGGCCCTAATGGGTGACGGTGGGGACGAATTATACTATGGCTACAAAAGAATGTTTGACTTAAAAGATTGTTCGACTCAAAAAACTAATGATGGCACATTTTTTGAGAAACTCTATTTTAGACTGCCTCAATTTAAAGGAAAAAATGCTCTGTTTCTATACATATATAAAAAATTAAAGTTGTCAGCCAGCTATTACATACTGAGCATGTCTGTCGGAAGAAGCGAACTTACTTATGCGAACTGGATAAACACCAAAAGACATATCTGCGCACTCAATATAGAACCGACAGAATTCGATAGACTCCTTTACTTACCAAACGACCTACTTCACAAGAGCGACCTTGCAACGTCGTTTAATGCTCTTGAGGGACGCGTCCCACTCACCTCATGGTACCTGTACACAAACTCTCGTCTTGAAGCTTTGGAAAGTTTTAACGTAAATGACCCGAAGATATTTCTAAAACAGATTTTACTTAAATACCTGCCGAAAAATTTAGTTTATCGAGATAAGAGTGGCTTTGGAATCAACTACAAAAAAATCGCTCAAAAATCTAAATACATACAACAAGACTTTGAGGCGGTAAAAATAACATTGTTAAACGATGTTAAGCTCAATGTAAAATCCTTTGATTGGTATGTAGAAAATTGCCCTCAGTATATATTAGTACTGATTACATTAGGCAAAGCTATTGAGAATAATAAAAGAATTACACTTAGTTAATTTTCTTCTCTAAAAGATAGAAACGTTCTTTAGGGTTTTCTAAAATAGTAAATTCTTCAACGATGGAAAAATAACTTTGTATTTTGCTTCGGACTATACTTCTCGAGTAATCTTTTTTTCCTACTTCCCAATAATGAAACCCATCGAACTCATGTTTAACTGGCCAGGGTAAAACAGCATGGTATGAAAGTCGCTTGAGGAGTGGGATTTTTAATAAAAACTGAATATGTTTACCATACTGAGGAATATCAAAGTAAGCATACTTTTTTGTGACACGCGATATTTCTGAAAGAGCAAAAGGTACCTTATCAAATGGAATATGTTCCAAAACTTGGAAAGCACAAACCACATCAAAAGAATCATCTTCGAAGGGTAATTTTTCGAAGCCTAGATTTACTTTAACATTCGAACTAATGTCATCCGCATGATCTGCACTTGTGTAGTCTACTCCATTTTTTTGCATATACCATCCAAACAGTCCATCGCCAGGTCCAATCTCAAGAACTGACTGCGGTTTTAGTGCTAAGGTTTTCTTGACCTGAATGTAGTAACATGACCATCTCGACATATGCATATAGCGAGCATAATCATAATGACCTGAGTCGATTTGTTTCATACTTATTTCTTCTTAGCCACCAAATAATAACCCGTCGTCATAATGTTTGTTTCTGGTTTATCTTTCTTAATGTTTCCATACTCACTAATAATCAACCAATTCAAGTTATCAAATAGGTACGCAAGTGAATACAAGAACAACTTTGTAAGCTTACCTCCACGAAGATTTGTCTGAAATCCAACCCGCTGAATGAGTGCACCAATTGCAGAGAATGTTTGAGTTTCGGGAACTATTTCAACTATCTCCCATTCTTTAAAAAGTTGCTGGAGTGCGTATTTTGTAAAACGAAAATAATCAATTGGTTGATCATGAATTGGAAAAACAAATCTTGTAGTCAAAATTAAAGTGCCACCTGGTACAAGTACTCTGTGCATTTCGTTTACTGCTTGCTGCGGGGTATGTAAATGCTCAAGTACTTCAGTGCATAAAATATTCTTGATACTTGCATCAACAAACGGAAGACTGTGAGCGTCCCCAATGACGTCTGGTAATCGCTCAGGGTCAATATCAAAAGTCTGTCTTTTAGGAAACAGATCTTCGTACGAATGATTTGTAGTAGCTCTACCACCACCAATTTCAAGAATCTCTTCACTAGTTGCATGTCGCATCAAAAATGGTCGTAGGTGCATTCGAGTAAGTTTTTTCATATAATTACTTTACTAAATATAAATAGTAGCCAGAGACCTGTTCACTATTTTTCCTGTAGAAGACTCCATCAAAACAGCGAGCGAGCTTTGTCATAACCGAAAAACGTACAAGTGGTGTTAATGCCACTAAGGTCTCAATTGGTTGTTTTACTGACTGGAGTGAGTAAGAACTAAATGGTCGAGCAAACATTTTTAATGTGTCAGATGTAAAACGCCAATAATCACCGTATTCATGTTCACCAGGATGATTGTGGTAATAAAATAAGAACGGGACGTAGATCAATATTTTACCTCCAGGTTTTAGACAGCGATACATCTCGCTCATTGCGAGAATTGGATTCTCAACATGTTCAAGCACAGCTAAACAGATGAATGCATCAATAGAGTTGTTTTCGAACTGTAACTTATGAATATCACCAATTATATCGGGATTGTAAGTCGTACTTGTATCAAAAATCTTATAATCTACATTTTGAGTCAGTGGCTTAATCCAAGCATTTCGAAAATCTTCACGGTCACTCTTATTACGCGATAATCTTAAACCTCCACCAAAGTCAATGATTGTCTTTGAATCGTGGAAGATAGTTCGTACACACTCTTGAAAAAATGATTCCCAGGCAGTCATATTTATTTACTATTATTTACTAATCGTACAACGTAGCGCTTATCGTGGCTTATTTCAGACACTTTACTATTGAACGTACTGAATTTCTCCAAAAAATCATTGAGATTTTTCCCTGCAGACAAATCAAGATGCACTTCGCCAATTAAAGCCTTTGTATGATGAACAACCAAAGATTCATTAGTAAACAGATCAAACTCCGCACCTTCAATATCAAATTTAATTAAATCTGCCTTCTCTACCCCAGCTCGTCCAAGCACCGACGAAAGCGTGAGGAGTGATACTTCTACCGCAATATCAGATTCATGGCGTTTAATCACAGAATGCCCGAGACTACTCGCTCCAA
Source organism: uncultured Candidatus Saccharibacteria bacterium (assembly GCA_964618165.1). Classification (GTDB taxonomy): domain Bacteria; phylum Patescibacteriota; class Minisyncoccia; order Phycocordibacterales; family UBA918; genus OLB19. Next base: position 22,327 of record CAZTWW010000010.1, read on the forward strand.
GATTAAGAGTAATAGTTCCATCGACAGAGCCGACAGCAGCATTAACACAAACTATATTTTTAATACCCGCGACGTGCTTTTGGAGACGAGCAAAATTATCTGGTGCGGGTTCAACTGCGATGATGGTCGCATTTGGAAAATGAGCATGATAGTAAAGTGTTGTGTCGCCAAAGTGAGCTCCAAGGTCCACAATTACTTTAGGTTCAGAAACCGGAAACCACTCATACTCCTTATTGACATACACTTCACGTAAAACAGCAACGTCCATAACATGACGGAGGTAATAAGTGATTTGTTTACCATTGTAGGTAATGTTTATAGGAAAATCATTACCAAAGTCAAAGAACTTCCTCGAGAGGACAAAGTACCACAGCTTTATGGTAAGAAACCATCGTGATAGTAGGTTTAGAGTAACTGCAGACGCAATCGCTGGAATGATTTTAAAAAGCAAATTCATAAATATTGCAGTACTATACCAAATCATCAGTCGTACCGGTAGTGAGGAGACGTAAAAAGGCATCAACGACAACCGACTTCTCGTAACGAGGAAGTACTCGCTCGAAGCGTGCTTGTGTATCGGTGTATTTCCCTGCAGATATTTCTGCCACTCTTCGAGCCATAGCCTGAATATCACCAAACGGCACAACAAAACAAGCAAGTTCCGCGGTGGCAGTCTCCGTCACTCCACCAACATCAAACGTCACAAACGGTAAACCGTGTGCCATAGCCTCAATTAAAGAGTGTGGTGAGCCTTCTTCTTCAGACGGCATAATAAAGACATCTGCAGCCTGGTAGAGTGCCTTTACTTCTTCCCGTGGTACCACACCAAGCAGATGCACTCGAGTATCCATACCCCGAGCTTTAAACTCAGTCCTTAAATTATCAGCTAAGGGACCATCCCCCGCTATTACCAAATGCACCGTTTCGTCTTTTAGTACATCCATCAACTCTGGAAGAAAATGGGCTCCTTTGCGTTTTGATAACTTATGAACGAAGAGAAGGAGTGGTGCCTCTAGAGGTATTCCGAGTCGCGCCCGTGTCTCATTGCGAACCGAGTCGTCTTTATGGATAGACGCTCTATCAATCCAATTTGGGATCACGCGGATACTCGCTGAATCTAAGCCGTACATCGTAGCGTATGGTTGTCGTAGTGCCTCAGCGCCTGTGACGAGCGTATGGATACATTTGTACGCAAGACGCTGGTACCACTCCTCACGCCAATAACGCTTATACTGCCACGGCATACCAGCATTCCAGTAGAACACGTGCGCACCAGTGAGACGAGCGACAACACCAGCAGTGATAGCACTTAAAAATGAGTAGTGGATATAGAAGACCTTCACCCCCCGCATACGAGCCCGAATCATGAACCATAGATTTTCGAGAGACCGTAGGACAGGATTAGCATATGACTGTACGAGTACCCAGTCTGGTAGATGAGTTTTGGTTGGTTTTTCAATGAGGAGCTCGAGTGATAGCCCGCGCTCCTCCTTGAGTGTACGAGCCATCTCATAGACATAGTCCATATGTGTACCAGGAGTGACGTGCTGCATCACGAATAATATTTTTTGAGTACGGTGAGACACGTTCATGCAATAATTCAGATTCTAATACTACAAGAGATACTTAGAAGTTACAAAAGGCCCCGAGCAGGGCCTTTTGTTAAAAACTTTGTATCACTTTAGTGATTGCCTCAGTGAGTAATTCTTTATCAGATTCGCTTATCCGGCCTTTCGTATAATCTTTTTCAATTTCTTCTCGTAGTTTTTCTAGACTGCGGATGGCTTGATCTGATTTATCTTTATCGAGGGACTTAAGACTTTTTTCTGCATCTTTACTGTAATCCTTTTTTAGCTTACTACTCAAAGAAGAATCTTCAATCAATTGAATGAGATTAAGTAGCAGCTCTCGAGAAGAAATCACCTTGTCAAGATCGAGTACACTCACTGGTGCTGTCACATAATCGATCACCTGATTGATGCCAAACGCAATTGAACGTTGTTTCCAAATTTTTACGAGACTATCTTCTATCAGGAGCGCATTCCCAACATCATCATTAAATTCATACCCTGGCATCTGTTCATCACTCACCCGCATAAAACTATACCCATCAGCCGATGTATGTAGCCTTCCCGCAAAATCTAACATCACAAATGAATTGTTGTAATAAGTCACCGCACTGACAAGTCCATCAAACACTGGCTGCCTACCATTCACAATCTCCCAGGCTAGACCATCAAAAGACTCTGCTACATAACTTTTATATGGGGAACCTGCCTGAAAATATAATTTATAAACAGGACCATGTTTAACAACTGCAATTGGATAAAATCCATTTTCGCCGAGTAGTAAATCTAAAGGGTTTGAATTGTAGTTTGGAAAAATTGGATTATTGATATATGGTGTCCAATTGATTCCATCTAGTGAAGTTGCATAACCGAGACCGTTCAACGATACACCGTTTTGCGGATCACCGAAGTACCACATCTTGTATACGCCGTTTTCAAATATTACTCCAGCGACATTAACACCGTGACTAGACCAATTTACGCCATCTTGGCATTGTGTGAGCGTGTTTTCACCACAGGCATAGACCGGATTTTGAGCATATTTCTGCCACGTAACGCCATCTGGTGAAATAGCGAGTCCGATTTGAGTACTATTACCACTATTCAGGCCCGTAAAATACATTTTGTATTCACTGCCAACTTTTATTACTCGAGGTGTATACGCGCGACGTTCATCAAATGAACCGGGCACATCCGAATACGAAAGCACTGGATTATTTTCATACGCAGTAAAAACCGCCGCTTGCACAACCCCTCCAGAAAGATAAAAAGTTCCAACTAAAATTATCAGTAAAAGAAAGCTTGCGTTACAAACATTTATTTTCATTACTATAATCGTACCACTCACAACACTAAATCACACCACCAATCTGTGTTATCAAATAGTGTAAATCATCATAAATGGCAGTGGGTGCGACATGATAATCCTGAGAAAACTTCTTTAACTCGGTTGGTCGGGTGATAAGAAAGGCTTTAAGACCGAGGTTTATCGGTTGTAAAATATCATCATTCGGCTGGTTGCCGACCACCATCACCGTATCGTCACTCGTATACCCCTCTGCTTTGAGTAGATAAGACCAGAACTGTTTATCTTGCTTTTGAAAGCCTACATCTTGTGCAGCATAAATAGTACTAAAGTAATCTCTGATACCTGTGCGCTCGAGGAGAGCGACCCGAGTGGCGACCGTGTTACCACTCGCGATGATAAGCCGACACCCATGCTCCTGTAATGCCCTGAGGCAGGGGACCACATCGGGAAACAACACCGGCTCATTGTGAGATGCTTCGTAGGCCTTTGTCCACTGCTCTGCAAGTACCTCTGCCTCATTGTGCGTGAGCGGACACCCGAGTCGCTCTCCCATTTGGTAGAGGTATTCGGGTATGTTATTCTGCAGCGTCGAACCACTCTGTACCATATGGTCATGCACTGCAAAAAAAGCATATACGACAGCTTGCAATCGCTCTGGTGCGCCACCAAAATGTTCAGCCACTGCCTCAGCCTGTGCCCGCAACCGTGACGATTCTTCAATAAGGGTACCGTCAATGTCAAAGATAACGAGTGGTGGTTTAGGTGGTGTCATGATTACGCCTCAAGAAAGCGGAAGGTAGCAAAGCCCTCGGCATACTCGACATGTGACTGATAGCCACGGTAGAGGTTAAGTCCCTCAATCGACTTAATCTTGAGAATTTGCTTATGACCTTGACTCGTATGTGCTTTGATGGCTTCGAGCTTTTGCTCTATATGTGATGTAATATCAATCCAGTAGGTTGCATTGAACGAGTTATAGCTCGACGGCTCTTCATACTCAAGAATTTGCTTCACTTTACGACAAGCGGACTTTGCTACATTTGATGTCACACGGTGATCCTGGTGAGTATCTTGTCCATATGGAATATAGACCCGGTCTGGCTTGTATGCTTCGACGAGTTTTTCAATACGCTGAACGAGTTCGTAGGTCTCAGGAATTTCGGTGTCCTGATAATCCCAGCACTCAACTTCGATATCCATAATCTTGCCTGCAGTATGTGCCTCAAGACAGCGAGTGGCAGACAAGCTACCATCAATATGGTCTCCCCCACGACCGCCGCCAGTAAGCACAATCGCTAATACATCATCACCGGATTTACGATGTTTAATAAGACTCCCGCCACAGCCGATTTCAATATCATCAGGGTGTGAACCAATCGCTAAAACTTTCATAATGTTAAAAGATTATAGCTTTATATACTCAAAATGACCAACAACGGTTACTTCTTCAAATGATTGTGGTGACACCTGCTCGCCAGCTGCTTCTGCCATGATAAGTGAGATAGGGTTAACACCGGCCGCAACTGTGATTGGGAGACCGCCAGAAAGTCGTGGATTGATTTCGATCAGTCGAGGCGTACCCTCGTTATCAGCGCGCCACTGAATACAAACCGGACCACGACACTGAAGTGCCTCTGCGACTGTTTTTGTGAGGGACTCAAGCACCGGATGACGTACCGTCTTCCCCTTAATAGAGATTCCTCCAGCGAGACCGATACGCTCTCGCGGTACGGCATAGATAAGTTCACCAGCCTGACTCACATATGCATCAACGGTCCACTCGGTACCAGGCATAAACGCCATCACAATTAGGTCGTCACTGAGAAAGGCTTGTTCACGCACCAACTCGGCCTTGGCGATAGTGCGACACCCACGCGCCCCACGTCCCGCGCGCGGTTTAATAAACTGGATATCGTCTTCACGCCAATCAACGGTCCAGTCTTTGGCCAAAATCCATGGAATAGCATTATTACTGAGATGCTCATCCGCCCACGCATAAAGCTTAGTCTTGTCACTCCCCACTTCTATCGAGAATGGTCCAGACAATACAACATGGACGTCAGTTGGTAACTGGTGAGTAGAGAGCACTGGCAATTCCTCATGCACGGTAGGGATAACCAAGGTCACATTCTTTTCAGCGGTAGTCGTATGAAGCCACGCCATGTACGCCTCAACATCAGAGACGCGAGGACAAATAAGAAATTCATCAACAAAACTCTGTCCTGCCGCCAGCACATCAATATCACACCCAATCACATGTACATCACTCCGCTCACGAAGGAGTCGAGCGGTATTAATACCAGCCGGTCCACCGACACCAGTAACAAGAATAATTTTTTTAGGCACGTTCATACCAAGCAATCAATTTATCGGTTAATCCATGGAGCGACCAAAGCGCTGACTCCGTTTTACCACGAAGCATGAGCTCCTGCCACAACTCAGCATCAGCGAGCAGTCGTTCGGTTTCTCTGATAAGACCAGACACATCACCAACTGGCACAACAAGTCCGGTCTCGTTGTGTCGTATCGCTTCACCAGCACAGCCTGAGTCAGTGGTCACCACCGGACACCCTGCAGCAATCGACTCAATCATCGGCATACCCCACCCCTCCCAACCGGCCGTATGAATGTAGGCATACGACTGTGCATAAATTGGCGCAAGCGTGGCTTGAGTGAGGTTGCCATAAAAAGTGACACGGCTAGCGAGGCCTCGTTCAGCAAAATACGCCTCCATCTCTTCCCTCATAAAACCATCCCCGGCGATACCGATAGTCACCGTTTTGTCTTTCAACGCTACCGCTGCGGCCACCTCACAAAACAACATCGGTTCCTTCTCGGGAATCAAGCGACCGACAAACAGGAGTCTTCGCTCGCGAGCGTAGGTTGGCAGTTCACCAAATAATGTCAGGTCTGTACCAATCGGAATAGATATGATCCGCTCAGCATCTATACCAAACTGATTTGTCAGTTGTTCACTCAAGCGCCGACTCACCGACCGCACCCCGTCTGCCTGACGGAGTATCCATTTTCCAACTGGATTCATAATACGATTACCAAAGCCCACTTTACTCTGATACCACTTTGGATTATCGAGATAATCACCATGCACCTGTACATATAAAGGGACCCGACGCACTCGTGTTGCTATATAGCCAACTAACCCAGCATAGAGCACATCTTGTGTACTCACGACCGTCACTGACGTTTCTTTGACCTCACGACACGCCATGACGAGCGCTTTCAGAAATGCGCTGACGAAGTTCTTTCCACCTGGTGCAATTACCCGACTTCGCCCGACGGCAATCTCGGCAGCATCACCAACCCCCATAATGATGTGCACCATTTTAATCTTGGTGTCGTAGAGCTTCAGTCGCTCGTAAAGCTGACTCCCTGGAGTGAGTCCGGTACGATCGCGACCGATTGTGAGAACAGTTTTTTCCATAAATAAAAATTATCGTAGGGTAGTTTGTAAACAAGTTGCCAACTCTGCCACAGCGTCACGGGCGGCAAATTGTGTGGCACGCGCTTTAGCCGCTGTGACCAATCGGGTACGAAGTGCCTCATCACTCGTGAGTCGAGACACGGCGGCGTCATACGCGGCCACATCCCCTACCGGAACAAAGAGCCCTTCAACACCATCGGCAATGAGCTCAGGATTGCCACCGACCGGTGTAGTGACGATTGGTGTCCCGAGCGCCATCACCTCGATGAGCTGATGCGAGAGGCCCTCGTATGCTGTATCAAGGAGAAAGATGTCAGCGGCTGTCACCACTGCCGCAACCGCGTCACTTGTAAGTGTCCCCACAAACCGGACCGCGTCCACTACCTCATGCTCGCGGGCGAGCGACTCGAGACGCTCACGCTCTGGACCATCGCCCGCAATCACGAGCGTCACCGCCTCATCCCGGGCGCGTCTGTGGGCCACGAGCTCAATGAGTGTCTGCATTCCCTTCCAGGGAGTCAGTCTCGCGATACTGAGGAGTGTGAGTCCAATAAAATTAAAGTCCTCACGTAACACTGCTCTATCAAGAGCAGGTACGTGCATGGAGTGCGCACTATAGATAACCGTAATACGCTCGGATGGAATACCCCACGTCGATACTATCGAGGCGAGATACTGACTCGGGAGGATGACTCGCTTGGCACCACGCACCACCCAGGTCTGGAGGCGAGCCAAAAGACGGACGATGAATGGCCGAGAGTGCGCGTATGCAGTGTATGCATCAAGTGTATCAGTCACGCCAAAGCGCTGTACCGCCTGCTCCCACACATAATCACCGCCAAGACGGATAATAAACGGCTTCCGACGGAGACTCGCCACAATCCGCGCTGGCACCCCGACACTCATCGGATCGAGCGCGTAGATGGCATCAGCGGTCGCGGCCTGCTGCCAGAGACGATAGGTGTAGGTCAGGTGTCGTCGCCACTTGGGGAGACTCCTCACTGTCCCATATGGGAGTACACTCACTGTGATGCCGTGAGCCGGGAGTTCACTCACAAGCATTTGCGCGTAGGTGGCGGGTCCACCAATATCAGGTGGATAGAGACCGGCTGCGAGTAAAATCTTCATAATAGGCGCAGTATATCACTCCTTAGAGCTTTGCTCTATCCTTTGCTATACTGGCAGTATCACTATGGAGATAACCATTATCACCCCCCTCTTCCCGCCTGATGTCTCAACACCGGCAGTCTACGCGAAGACGCTTACTGAGCGACTGGCGACAAGGCCTGGCGTTACCATCCGCCTCATTCACTACGGCGAATTGCCCGAGGCTGTGCCAGGTGTCGAGATGGTCAGTGTACCGGGGCGAACCCTCCTCCCACTGCGCATACTCTCCTGCCTCATAGCCATCTGGCGGGCACGGAGGAGCAACCTCTTTATTATCCTCAACGGACCATCAGTTGAGCTGCCATTTCTCCTTGTCTCGTCACTTATGAAAAAGCCTTGTCTCTTTATTCAAAATGACCAGGAGGCCCTTTCGCGTCCCGGCTTTATCCTCGAATCACTCCGCGAAAACATGCGCCGCATTGCCGTGACG
>CAZTWW010000011.1:0-28068 GCA_964618165.1 uncultured Candidatus Saccharibacteria bacterium
CAAGCGTAGCGAAGAAGACTATCCACGAGTGTGACCGAGTCCCTGTCCGGCAGCACGTGGGAATAAAGCGCCTCTGGCGCTTTTTCTCGTGCTGCCGGACAAGCAACAGTCTGGGAGACTGTTGCGTGGGACTCGAAGCTGTTGCGAGACAGATTATGAGCGAAGCGGTAGAATATGTCCGCAATGGGTACTAAAACTGTAAGTTTCGAGTCCCTGATTGGCATAATAACGATCTAATTGTAAAATAAAGTAAAGTAATATATATTGTTACCGTTCTGTGGATTCGCTGCAGGATCGGTTTAGGCCATGGTGCCGAACTGCAATTTCAAAGCGTATCAGTCTCTCTGAGACAAAAGAACCCGGCACCCGGGATCAAGGTGCCATTTGGCCTCGACAGCTCATGTTGTCGAGGCCACTTAATTTATAAAAGTTCTAACATCGTCAAACGCGGCCAGCACGGGAGTTAAAGCTTTATTTATCAACATAAAAAATTCGAGTCCCCGATATAAAAACAGAAAACCCACCGAAGCGGGTTCCCGTATTTGATGGGTGATAAGTGGTCAGAGTCCAAAGACGACTTCTGCACTGATTGGCTTGGTTCCAGTAGGGATTTCCTCGTCATCCCAAGCAATACGAATGCCGTATCCTTCCACATCGTCATTGAAAGAGTAGAAGGGGCAACCGTTGTTAGGATGAAGCAGATCGCCATTTCCAACCCAGACATCAACGACTGTCACCAGTCCGTTAATATATATGATCTTGGTGGGTGTTTGTTTGCCTCCGACAGTGCTCGAAGTCATGAAAGTCTTTTCAGCGTGAAGGGGGAACTTGTCTCCCACCGCCGGCTCTTTACCAGTCGGGTATGCTGAGAATGGGATGAGGCAGACATTTGCATCATTTCTTTCTCTGAAGATGACAACAACTTTTTCTTCGTCCATTCTTTCCTCCAAAGGAACAGGGTTTCAATTTGACAATACACTATCATGATTATGTGATTTGTAAATAAGTTCCAACTTCGTCCCATACAGCCAGCTACACGTAAAAACACTTGCATCTCGCAAGTGTTTTTACGTGTTGTAGCGCCAGGGCAGGGACGAGAAAGACTGGCGATGTGAGCGACTACTCCTAATGCCACGAACCAGCCAGTCCGGGTCGGGCGAGTGAGAGAGTATTCAAGCGTAGCGAAGAAGACTATCCACGAGTGTGACCGAGTCCCTGTCCGGCAGCATATGGCAGGCCACAAACGTGTATACGTTTGTGGCCTATGCTGTTGCGTGCCAGGATATGGATTTGACGAGCCTCATGAGAAAGCCGGCTGTGGTGCCATGCTACACTGATACTACTATGAATAAGCCCCGTATCTTCCTCCTTGTATTTTTTGTATTAGGGTTAGTTGGTTTGTTTGTTTACTTCTCTCAAAATATGACACCAGGTCCGGAGATCTCTTCTGAAGAGGTGATCGCGCCACTTATGAACATTGAAAAATATTATAACCAACCGATTCGTCTCGTGAGTCAAGATTGGCCAGCTGCACAGTACTCAACTGATAAAACGAGAAATATATTTAAGAATGAAGTTTTTAGCTTGGTAGCAGCTTCAAAGGCGGTCGATGGTCCTGCATATTTCGTGCAAGTACAAATGAATGGTGATAATGTTTGTACCAAAAGAAATTTTTCAGGGGAGCTCGATCGTGTACTCCAGTTAGTAGGTTTGGAGGAGGTTATATCTGCGAAACCGATAAAGAGTGTTGAGGATAGTAAGTTGTACTGTTTTAAAGATAAGGGTTACATAGTAGATGTGGGGTGTCAGTTTGATTCTACAAAATATACCGTGGCGCTAACTGGTTATGATGCAGTTACTTGTCAGTAACTGTGCTTATCTATGTTGTTTTGGCTTTTTCTCTCTATTGTGATTGCGTATGCAATCTTTGACCATACGATTTTTGGCTTTGATTCGAGAAAGATTCTAGCGTTTATCATACTCGCTTTTTTGGGTCTCTCAATTTATCAATACTATTCGTCAGAAAATTCACATGAAGTTTTGATACGTGACGAGAAGATTGTGGTGGCTAACGCTGGTGGTCAAGGGACCACAACTTTTCCATTGTATGGTGCCAACAGCGACTCGTACTTCATCATCTATCCTGCTATACATTATCGTATACCGATTCAAAATAAGTGCCCGAGATTCGTTTCTACTGATCGGAATACGTGGTGTGGTGATGCCAAGGTAAAGCCTTTGTGTAATACACCAAACGATTCAAAAAATTGTTCGATAGTTTCAGGTGTCTAAGTTTTAATACAGCATGCAAGTAGTCTGCATGCTACTATACTCTGGTATGAACTACGCTCGCGTTATATTTGGAATTTTTTTATTAGGTTTGTTCGTATTCAATAGTGCTCCATCCGTGAGTCTCGCAGCTACGAGTACGGCGACCACAACTCCTGTCACCGAACCATTTCTCGTTGATTTGAAAGTGGGGGAGAGGCATCCAGATGTGGTGCGACTCCAGCAGTATCTCAATATGAACGACTTCGCACTCGCGACTAGTGGGCCCGGTTCCCGTGGTGCTGAGACGACATACTTTGGGATGCGGACTCGTGACGCGGTGATGCGCTTTCAGGCATTTTATAGTGCGGAGATTCTCGCGCCACTTGGACTCACGGCCCCTACCGGAAACTTTTATGCGGCTACTCGAAGCTGGCTCAATACCCTCCTGACTCGTGTCTCTTCGACGACGGAAGCGGTTGTGGACTCGGAACCAGTACGGAAGATTACCCGTGGCGGTGGTAGCTCGCGACGGTCGGCAACAGTCACGGTCACCGCGAGTGGTGATGGTAATGTGACGGTGAGTCCAACTGGTGCAGTCTCGGTCCGAAGTGGACAGACGCAGTCATTTACGGTGACTGCTAATAGCGGCTTTACTACTTCTGCCTCGGTGGGTGGGACCTGTCCAGCCGGCTCGTGGGTGGGCTCGACCTATACGACTGGTGTTGTCACGGGCAACTGTACAGTGACTTTTGCTGGGACTCGTGCGACCTATACGGTCACCACGAGTATCGGGGGCAATCTTCTCATTACTCCGGAAGAAGCTCAGATTGTTGCGTATGGGAGTCGGCAAGCATACACCCTCACGCCTGATACAGGCTATACCTTTGGGTCCGTCGGTGGCACCTGTCCCGCTGGGACCTGGGTACACCGTTCGTATGTAACCGGTGCGGTGACCGGTGCGTGTACAACAAGCTTCACTGCTGTTACCCCAAGTGCTGGTGGTGCGAGCAGTCTTTCTGATGACGATAATTTATATATTAGACAGGAGAATGGTGTGTTGCAATACAGTACTGACCAGTCATCATGGTCGGCTGCAGGGTGGCCACTCTCAATTACGAATACAGGCCTCGGGACGCTGACGGTACATCTTTTGTCTGATCTGACACTCACTGACGCGAATAGCTACTTTGTGGTGAACTCGGGCAATATTACGTTTGACGGGGAGGCGAGTAGTCTCACGGCGCCAACGATAGTGACCGTGGTAGATGTAACTGACTACCCTGGACTTATCGCCAATGGTTCAAGTGTTGCAAGTGGGTACGGTGGTATTACCGTGAGTGATGTAGCTGTAGTGTCAGAAGGATCTACTCTTTTGCTTGGTGGTGGTTGGATTGGGCAAGCGTACTTTGGAGCTGGATCAGGTATGACAAGTTCATTTAGTGACTGCTACAGTACAGGCAGTATTCCGGCTGATGGCGGTGGTATTGTCGGAGCCAATAGTAGTGGGGCAAACGTAGACGAGTGTTTCGCAACTGGTTCAATTGACGTTGATGCGGGCGGTATTATTGGCCGGTATGCTGATGCGGCAGTGGTAACAAGTAGCTACTCGACGAGTCGGGTGAGTGCGCGTGGTGGTGGTATCATCGGAGCCAATAGCTCAAATTCGACTGTGCAGAGTTCGTTTGGTGTTGGATCAATTACAGCGAGTGGCGGTGGTATCGTTGGTTCGTCTCCGGTGAATGTCAGTGTCAGTAACTCATATAGTGCTGGTCTTGGTACTGGTGGCGGCATCATTGCTGGAAGCGGCACTGATGGTGCGACGAACTACTCTGAATCGAATAATAGTAACTCTGGGTGGAGTGACACCAATGCTGCTGCTACTTTGCAGGGGGTCGGGACGGTCTGGCTGTCACCAACAACAAATGACGCATACATACTCGCGGCGTTTAATGCATCACCTTATTATGTGAGTAGTCAGACAGTTAATAAAAATGCCACCAGTACCGCTGTGCTCGGCTTCTACAACAATTGTACGCTCCTTTCTGTTGAAGGTGCGAGCCCGAGTACCTACCCAGCATTTACCATTGATTCTGGTACAGGGGTCGTGAGTGTAGATGGTACAGCAACCAGTGGCACGTATGATTTGGTAGTGAATTGTAACTCGCAACTCGGCGGCTACACGACCGCTACCTTTGTAGTGACGGTGCCGTAGACAGCAAGGCAGCTTCGGCGTACTATCTCTCTTGGAACATGAAAGGAGCAGGTCATGAATATTGTTAACATGCGTCCTGTGACGCCTCGCTTGGTTATGGCACCAGTGCGCAATCTCTGGTACATCACGGCTGCTGACGGCAATGAATCTCCCGTGCGTATTGTGATTGCAACCGATGAGCTTGAAGCCGCGGTTCGCCTGGTGAATCCGTCGGTGACAGCCATGATTGTCTCTATGGATTATCATGTGACGAGCGGGGATAGGCTGGGGGTACGTCTCGTTGGTGGTGTACTGACGAACGAACAATTGGTTGCAGTATGTCGTCGGCTCGAGGAGTCGCCTCGGGTTTACTATCTCGCTACCGCATGATGATGAAGGTCGCCTTCGGGCGACCTTTTTCTGTGGAGATTTTTTGATGTGTGTACGTATAAGGCGTATACTACTGATAAAGCTATAAATAAAATTATTGTATGCCACCATCACCAATGCAACCAACGACGCCGTCATCGGTACCAGCACCAGATAATGATGCCGCGTTTGAAAAGATATTTTTGGTACTTCTCTTTATTATCACCATCTCCCAATTTTCGACGTTTGGATACCAAAGTGTGCTCTATATTCTCGGTGTCATATTTAATGTGCCGGTTGTCTCGACACCACTTGATGTGGTGATTGGGGCTGCAGCGATGGCAGCAAGTGCACTCGTGTTTGCTGGATCGGCACTCCAATGGCGCGGTTCATCATCTGCTTGGAAGTATCTCTCACTCGGTGCGGGTCTCTTCATTGTTAAAAACATCTTCGACCTCGTTAATGTCACTATCCTGTTTGCAATGGCGAATAAGGTGGATACCATCGAGCAAATTCAGGCTCTCGCGAGCCAGCTCGGAGAACAGTTCTTCCAGATGGCGTTCTGGATTATTGTGTACTTCTACTTCCGTAGTCGGCAGTAAGTCGATGTGTCCAAGGCTCAACAAAGCCTCCTATAGGGGAGGCTTTGTTGACATATATCATAATACTTGTATAGTTACTGCCCAAACATGAAAGGGGGCTAACATACATGTTTGATAATCAAGGTTCTTTTGAGGCGGAGGTCGTGAGTATGCTGACGAGTATGCAGCGGACACACCATGAGACTGGTCGAGCCATCGGCGTTCCACTTGCGTCCTTGGCGGCCAAGTTCCGCGGCCAAGAGGACAAGTACGCCGCGGCGATGCTTGAACTTTGGCGTGGTGGTGCGATTGTCATTATGGCGCGCTACCAGCAGATCAAGGTCAATGGCTATTGGTCTGGTTTGGCTGATGTATCATTGGTCTATACGGAGTCGTATTACGGTTATCAGTTCGCTGACAAAAGTATCGCATTTGATGCTCGGGGACAGTGGGAGTCGATGATGAGTAAGCGTGCGTGTCAGCGCCTGATGGGACTCCGGGTCTACTTTACGACCGATGTCTGAAAATGGGGGCCTAGCGGTAATGCCAGGCCCTTTTTCATTGACATTTTAATATTTTGTGATATTATAAAAATAACAAGTTCCATTTAGGAGGGTCTAGCATGGAAATCGACTATATTATTGGAATGCAAGTATTTCTCTTCAGTATTGTTATCTCAGAAGTAGTATCGTGGTTCAAGCTCTCTGTTCAGGTGCGAGCAAGGTCGCTCTATCTCTCTATGGCAGATGGTTTTGCCAGGATGAGGAATGACTACATTGTTGTGGTTCGGGGAGACTATGACTTCCGCTTGAAGCAGCTTCAATCGGAACGAGAAGACAAATTAAGCACAATAGTCTGTTGTATTGGTCTGTGCATCGTTCTCCTTTTGTTGAGAGCGGTAGCATATGCTGGCTGAAGAACGAGGGTGACTGCATGAGCGGTCACCTTTTTGTTTGACACTCTTATCAATTAGTTGTATTATGTAAAAGGTGGGGGCTGTAATAACCATAACAAGGGAGTTGCAGCCATGGTTCATTTTTTTGACTATGATGTTCTTAGCTACGTTACGGTCGTGTTCGTCGTCGCGTGGTTTGTGACCGAGATTTTCTGCGGTCTCTTTCGCTCATATGTGCTCCTCGCGCATATCAAAGCTGATGACCGCAGTCTCGTTCGACTGCGTAACGTGAGTGTTTTTTATGACGAGTCGGAAGAATGTTCAGCCTGTGTGAAGCTGACATTTCCGCTCGCTGTGATCTGTGGGGGATTGGTTTTGTTGACCTTCCTCTGAACAGAAAAGGACGGTTTCGCCTGTGCGGACCGTCTTTTTGATTGTGTCTCATTTTATTTTAATGATAGTATTAAGATATACCAATTATGATGCAGCTATTTCGATCGCTTGAGTCGCAACCACTTCGTACTTCGGTAGCGGTAAGTTTTGGAACAATTCTCATGTATGCAGCTGTTGCAACAATCGATGCACCTCATTGGTTGGTTGGAACTCAGATTGGTTTTGTTGCATTACTTTTTCCGATTGGATTGAGTGTTCTCGTTGCGTTGTGGGCAATTGGTGCAACTGTTCGTAATGCGCTAAGACAAAAAGCGTCTTGGTGCCTGATTGTCACAGCGTTGTTATTTTTCCTCATCACGCTTGGATTCGCGTTGATTGTCTTTGTTTGGCTTTCGTTCATTCATTATTTAGATGGAGGTAGTTTTGTGTAACGGATTTATGTACAAAAAAGCGGTTTTAGCCGGAGGGTGCTTTTGGGGACTTGAAGATTTGATTCGTACTTTGCCTGGTGTTATTGATACCGAAGCGGGGTATACCGGTGGCAAAAATGATAACCCAACCTATGACTTCCATCCCGGCCACGCCGAGGCGGTAGAGATTACGTATGACGAAACGGTCCTCAGTTATGAACGACTCCTCGATTTCTTTTTTCAGATTCACAACCCCACCACCCTCAATCAGCAGGGTAATGATAAGGGGACATCATATCGCTCAGCGATATTTTATGCTGATGCGGCTGAGCGCGGGACGGCGGTGCGGATGATAGAGATTGTAAATGAATCAGAGCGCTGGGCTGATCCCGTCGTGACGACACTCGAGCCATTGACTCGTTTTTGGCCGGCTGAAGACTACCACCAAGATTACCTCGTGAAGCATCCTGGTGGCTACACCTGCCATGCTATTTATTTTGATAGTTATTTAGATCATGCAACATCATAAATTATCGTACCCATTACCACTGCTGGTAGAGGTAACTGACGTTACGGCAGGAGTTGGTGAGCAACCGATGGATGTTACGGCTGGTCCTTGTGATGTGCGACATTCTGCTCGTGCGGTTTTGGTCAATACAGACGGTCTGATTGCTGTCCAGTATCTCGCACGTGACTCATTTTATAAATTACCTGGTGGTGGAGTAGAGGCCGGAGAGGGAGTTATCGAAGCTCTGCACCGGGAAGTGCGTGAAGAGGTTGGAGCTGATTGTGAGGTGCTGTCGACACTTGGGATGATCATTGAGTATCGTGATAAGTATCGCCTTTGCCAGATCTCCTACGCCTTTAGGGCGAACGTTGTCGGTGAGGTGGGTGAGGCGATGTACGAGCCAGGTGAGATAGCCTCCGGACAAGAGACAATGTGGCTGTCGCCCGAGGAGGCACTTCATCGTATCGTCGCAGCCACACCAACATCGTACGAAGGACATTTTATTAAACTACGCGAAGCGGCATTTCTTGGGGCGTACCTCGCGACCAAGTCTCCGACAAAGTAACGCTGCTCTGATATACTAGCGATCATTTGTCATTAATTTTTTCTTTATGTTTTCACACTACGACCTGACGGTACCAATTTTTATCAAGTCACTCGGTGGCATGCGTACAGTACTCGAGAAGGCAATTGAATTCGGTCTTACCGACGACTTCCTCGCAGCTTCGCTTGCGGATGATATGTTTCCGTTTGTGAAGCAGGTACAGATTGCCTGTGATACCGCGAAGGGGGCCGCAGGGCGTCTCGCGCAGGCTGAGGTGCCATCATTTCCAGATACGGAAGCAACGCTCGGAGAGCTCCTCGTGCGCATCGACGCGACGATTGCCTTCCTTGAGTCACTGTCGCCAGAGCAGTTTAGTGACGCGGCTGACGTCGCGGTAACGCTGCCGTATTTCCCGGGGACGTATATGACCGGGTCTGAGTACCTGCTCCAGTTCGCGCTTCCAAACTTCTTTTTCCATGTGGCGCAGGCCTATGCGCTCGTACGTCGAGCTGGGGTCTCAATCGGAAAGGGTGATTACCTTAACGGTATTCCACTCCGACCACTCGAGTAAATCACGTCATTATTTACCGCGTCCAAAGTCGCGTCGTAGACCAGCGACGTGTTCTTCGTACGTGGCGTTACAGTAAAATGCTCCATCATCAGTGTGGTAGTAGAAGAGACAGTCGGTCTCACGCGGGTTAAGGGCGGCGATGATGGCATCAATTGATGGGTTGGCGATCGGCTCCGGAGGGAGGCCTGCATGCTTGTACGTATTAAACGGTGAGTCAATATATTTATCCTGCGGGCGAGGAACTGGCCACCAGCGACCCCCAGCCGCGGCACTCTGTGAACCCCGGGCATACTGCAAGGTGGCGTCAATCTGGAGGCGCATGTCAGTAAAGAGTCGGTTCCAAATAACACCTGAGATGTAGCGCATATCGTTAAAATCGTACGCTTCGCGCTCGATGAGTGAAGCGATAATCAGCGCGTCTTCCAGCGGCAGTTTTGCAGCTACCTCATCGTTATAGCGCGTACGAACCTCTGCATTAAATCTATCAGCGACAGCAATCGCGACTTCTTCTGGACCGGCATCACTTGGGACAACGTAGCGGCCAGGGTAGAGCTTCCCATTTTTAAACTTCGGCACCTCATTCGTAAGGCGGTCGACAAACAAGGCTTTTTCTTCTGTAGTCCAGCCAAGAATACGACTGAAGTTTCGCGCAATTTCTTCATGACGTTCACCAGATTGAATAACGAGAATTCGTGTTGCTGGCGTGGCCAGATTCTGGTACCAGTCAAGTTCTGAGAGTTTTGCGATGGCTCTATCAAACCAGCTTGATTCAAAGGTTGGAGCAGTATGATTACTTGCTACGTACTGTGCCATGAAGTCGTCTACGGTCGGGTCTTCTTCAATGATTTTTGCTACCGGGTCAACGCTGACCGGAAATGGTGTCAGTGACTCGAGTGATGGTTCACTACCCGTGGTAGCGGTACGTGCCACCGATGTCTTTGAGTCAATGAGTACAATTAACAGAACAAGTGACAGAGCAGTCAGTGCAACTATCGGCCAGATGATAATGCGGAGATATCGGCGTGGCGGAGTTTTGGGTGCAGGTAGGGCAATCGGCATATGCCATTATTATGACATAAACAGTGATGACTATAGGTGCTTTTGCCCGGTATCATCATCTCTTATCTTTTGGTATACTGATGTTATGAAAAAAGCCCCAGTTGCTGGAATCATCGTGTTTGTTGGTGTGGTTGCACTTGTGCTCGTGATTTACTTCGGATTACAGCTCTTTCGAAGTATTCCGTCTGCTTCAGAAGTGACTGGCTTTGCTCGCGATATTGCTGACGCTGTCCCGTCCGTTCCGGAAGCGATTGAGGGAGTGGGGTCAATGGTTCCTGATAGTGCACCGGCAACAAGTGGCGAAGCTGGGATTCCGACCTCGCTCCCGAGTACTACGCCCGAGACCAATGATTGGCTCACTCCGGGGCAGCGAAGTATGCTCGCGACGTTTGGTATTGATGAAAGTGAGCTCCCGAAGACACTCACGCCAGAGCTTGAGACTTGTTTTGTTGAAGCGATTGGGCAGGAACGAGTCGATGCAATTAAGGCTGGTGATTCACCAACGTTTGTTGAAGGGGCGAAGGCAGTCGGTTGTCTCTAAACAGGTAACGTATACAAAATCATCTTTTTTCGGTAGGATGGCCACATGCAAAAAGAACTCGCGTATATTTATGGAAAACATGCAGTTGCTGAAGCGTTGACGCATCGGCCAGATATCGTTAAAGAGCTCTATGTTGAGCCGACGATGCGTGATGCGGCACTCCTTGCAAAGTTTGAGCGGGCCAAGGTCGCGCCCCGCCTCTTAAATGTAAAGCGTCTCCCCGGAGGGCTTCGCAGTGATGCGGTGCATCAGGGAGTAGTGGCTGGTATTGAGGTGGGGAAGCTCCTCCTCGATTACAAGCGCTTTATGGATACGGTGGAACTCACTCCAGACAGCGCTTTTCTTGTGCTTGGTGAGGTACAGGATCCACACAATGTGGGTGCGGTGATTCGTTCGGCAGCTGCGTGTGGTATTACGGCTGTACTTATCCCACCACACAATCAGGCGCCAGTGAATGGAACGGTGGTGAAGGTCTCGGTCGGTATGGCTTTCCGGATCCCGATTGTCGAGATTCGTAATGTCAATGTGACCCTCACTGACTTCAAAAAGCGTGGTGCCTGGATTTATGGACTGGCTGGCGAGGCTGGGTCGATCTCGCTCCCGACTGAGCAGTTTACGAAGCCGAGTGTGTTCGTGCTTGGGAATGAAGGAGAAGGACTCCGGCAAAAGACCCGTGAGGCGTGCGATACGCTCCTTGCGATTCCGATGCATCCACGCTGTGAGTCGCTTAATGCAGCAGCTTCAGCGGCTATTGTCATGTATGCCTGGAGTGCCCAGCATCCGGCCGCGCTTCACTAGTTACTCGCGGCTTCAATTGGTGTGATATACTACTGTTGTTATCTCCAGTAACGTCTGGTTACTCGTGTGATGCATCTTCTTTATAATACTTAGATTAAATTATAGACACGATATGTCTGATACTGATTCAACAACGACTGGTAGTACTACACCAGAGACTACTCCTGAGGTGCCAGCAACAGATACGACCTCAACGCCGAGTGAGACGCCGCTAGTGACTGATACATCTGCATCAACCGAGTCAGCGCCTGTTACTACTCCGGATACATCATCAACTCCAGCCACTCCTGAAGCTACCGCGAATCCAGTGTCGTCAGAGACCCCTGTCAGTACACCAGCTGCAGCAGCGCCGGTGGTAACCGATGATGCAACAACAGCCGCTATGGATGCGCGTCGTCAGATGCTTACTCAGTATGGTATCGCATTTGGTATTGTGCTTCTCATGGGGGCCGGACTCTGGTATGTGCTTGAACAGCAGGGTCGTGTCGAAACTAAACTCTTTGAAAGTATTACCGCAATGGTTAATCCTGCGCCAGCTGCCGTGGTTGTAAATGGAACTCGAATTGAGCAGGCACTCTACGATAAGAACTACGCTCAGTTAAGTGCACAAGCAGCCCAACAGGGACTTGATGCTGCGACTCCAGAGGTCGCTGCACAAATCAAACAGCAGTCCATTGATATTGTGGTGAATAGTGAACTTCTTCGACAGGCGGCCAGAGCAGCTGGTGTCGAAGTGACACAAGAGCAGATTGATGATCGCTATGAGCAGATTGTTACGGCCCAGGGTAGTCTCGATCAGCTGAAGACACGCATGACTGAGCTCGGTATTACCGAGGAGAGTCTTATGATGGATATTGAAGATGAAATTCTTATTCAGACGCACCTCGCATCAGCAGTTGATAGTTCATCAATAACTGTAACTGAGGAGGAGGTAAAAGCACTCTACGATAGTATCGCTGGTAATGCTGCAGTTGATGTGCCACCACTTGAGGAGGTCCGTGCACAGGTAGAGCAAGAGATTCGCTACGGCAAAGAGCAGGAGCTCATTAGTGAGTATATTGAGACGTTGAAGAAGGACGCAACAATCGAGGTCTTGATCTAGTCTTCCTGTAGTGAAATGTCTGGTGCGGTTAATGAGTACGCGAAGAGAGTAACCTATCGCGCTTCAGAGCGAGTCGCGTTGTTGCGGAGTCTCTCCGTCGGTGAACAGAGTGCAATTTTGCAGTCGGTTTCTCCGTATGTGCAGCAACAGGTCCTTCGAGATTTCACCAATCAAGAAATTATCGATGTGCTTGACCATATGGATCTCCAAGCAGCCCAGCAGCTTGTTACTCGTATCAAGGATACGAAGCGACGAGAAAAGATTGTCAATCAGCTTAAGGCAGACATTAAAGATAAAGTAGAGTTCTTCCTCCGGTTTCATCCTAAGGCTACATTCTCACTCGTACATTTTAACTACGTCTTTATTCCTGGCGCTACAACCGTGGGTGAGGCTGGTGAGATAATTGAATCGCACTACGAAGAAACGGGGAAGTTTCCGGAGATACTTATTCACGAGGCGGGTATGCTCATGGGTGAGGTCCCGTTTGGTGTGTTGGTACGAGAAAAGAACGCGCTCCCGCTCAGCAAATTTGTGCAACCGGTCACTACGATTACCTACCAAGCTGAGGTAGGGGAGATACTTGAAACTATTGCGAGTTCAGGCAAGCGGAAGGTGGTGGTGCTCGATCACGATAGCAGTGTGCTTGGTATCATCTACGCTGATGATGCCCTTGAGCTATTCGGTCATTTGCCGGCTGAATCCCTCTACTCTTTTACGGGTGTTGATAGTAGTGAACGGCCGTTTGATTCACCGATGAAGAAGTTCAAGAATCGCTACGTGTGGCTCGCTATCAATCTCGTGACGTGCTTTATGGCAGGTAGTGTTATCTTAGCGTTTCAAGATACGGTGGATGCACTGACGATTCTCTCCGTCTACATTCCGATTGTGGCAGGTATGGGAGGGAACGCTGCGAGTCAGACCTTTGCGGTCATGCTCCGCGGCATTACCCTGGGTTCAATTACCCTCAAGAATGCTTGGCCAGCAATTAAAAATGAACTCATTGCAGCGCTCATGAATGGTGCGGTGATTGGTCTCCTTGTCGCTCTGGTATCTATTCTCTGGAATCGAGATCCGATGCTTGGGCTTGTCGTTGCGCTCAGTATGGTGGGTGTACACGTCGTTGCAGGCTTCTTTGGGGCACTCGTGCCACTCATCATTAAGCGATTTGGTAAAGACCCGGCCGCTACGTCGATGATATTTATCTCGACGACCACTGATGTCTTTGGGCTCCTACTCCTCCTTGGGCTCGGTGCATGGATACTGATGTAGTCATAAATAAAAGACCATTCCGTGGAATGGTCTTTTATTTGTGGGTGTGAGGCTTGGTGCTGTGAGCGTGAGTACATTCACCGTGTACGACCAGTTCAATATTCGTAACGTCAAAATTAGGAATATTGAGAACTTTCTTAAGTGCAGCATCATTAATACTGAAGTGAATCACCTTGTCGCAGTCATCGCAGACAGCATGATGGTGCGGGTGTTCTTGGTATTCAAACTTAGCTTCATTGCCATCGAGGTGGAGTTTCTTGAGGGTGCCATTTTTTGCAAACGCCTCGAGGTTGCGGTAGATGGTGACGAGGTTGATATGAGGAAGCTTTGCATGCACCTCCGCAGCACTCATGCCGCCATGGTTTGCGGTTACTGTGTCAAGGATTTCTTGGCGGTGTTTGGTTTGACGCATAGTTGTTAGTATGTACGGTATCGCGTTTAAAACATTCGGTCAATCAGTAAACGTATAATTCTCTTGACACGAGCGTGAGTGATCAAGAAGTACACCCACAGAATACTCAGAACACCACTACTGAGGAGGAGTAATGCACTCACCGTTTGGAGTGTGGTGGTGTGATTTGACGGTAGTCCGCAGACAGTACACATATGACAAAGTATAACGAAAAAATAAAAAGTGGGACATCCGATGCGGATGTCCCATGTGTTAGTTAACAGTCAGCAAAGGCAATTGGGCCGCCCTGCGATTGGAGCTGCATGATTGTCCGCTCGTCCTCGTCAGGTTTCCGTCCGCCAACTTTACCCCCGCAGCAGTTGTAGAAGGTAAGAGTCTGTCCATGACACACATGTTGCTCGACGAGGGGCCGCACTGCATCAGATGCATGAATGCGAATCAGCTGTTTGCCGAGTTTTGAGTTCGGGTCCTCGAGCCAGCTGACTCCCTCTGGATTTTTCATAGCCTCATGCGCGAGCTGATGTAAGTAATCGACCGCTTCCTTGCAGTCTATCTTCACCGCCGCAAGCAGGAGGCTCTTTGCCTCAGTCGGAGCGATAGTAGTGAGGTCGAGGTTGCGCTCTGCTGCCAGGCGCATAATGGAAGGGAACGACATGGTTTTTCTCCATTAAAAGAACAGCGTTGGCAGTGTCGCAATGTGCGTCTGCCGGGGACAAGCGTTTCGAACCGCTTGTCCCCGGCAGAAACAATTCATTGATGAAGTGCCTGCAGGCTTGCTTTTAACGCTGTTTTTGTGCGCTTCTTACACGTTGCTAAGATAGTGTGAGCGGCAGTTAAACTATCTGGCGTAAGGGTGCTCTGATTAAAGGTTTTGATACCACTATCTGCTGGTATTGTTGCAATGATAGTCTCATGAGTCGTTGGAGTACTTCGGTTCCCAACTATATGCGCGGGTATACTTGTTTTAGTTGCCAGCGTCATGATTTGGGTGGCGACTCGTTCACTGTTTTGATGATGTTCGGCTAGCACGATGAGTGCATCTACTCCGACATATAGTCCATAGTTCATCATGTCAACTCCAGCCACGCCATCGATGATAATCATTTGGTTGTTCGTTGGAGAGAGGCAGGGAAGGAGCCATTTTAGTCCAGCGCTATGGCCGTGGGCACAGCGACCACTACCAAGAATATCGGTGCTACCCAGTCCGACAACTCCGACCTTGATATTTAGTGGAGTCTTGTGCCAGAAGGTATCAAGTTGATTGTCGGTGAGGGGAATAGTAGTTGGGTAGCTCGTGTTGTTTAAGAGACTGCCCCACGGTACCGAGTCATCGAGCTTGAGGATGCTCCTGATTAAGGTATGGTGTCGATGAAAGGTGTCCGTTGTGTCGCTAACGGTGATACCAAACGTGGCAGCAGTATCCATATTGTGATCAGCGTCTATAACATAGACATCTTTACCGTTGGCCGCAGCCACATTCGCCAATAGCCACGTAACAGCGCTTTTCCCCGAACCCCCCTTACCGACAACAGCGATTTTCATATGCAAGTAATTTGCATTTAATCATAAAGTGATAATTTGTGCAAATCATTTGCACAAATTAGGAATCTTTGTTACTCTTTCCCCATATGGAATTACAAATTATTGGTGCTGGCCTCCTTGTGATGCTCGCCTCATTGTCAGGTGTATTATTTACCCATAAAGTGGCTGCGCGGTTTTTGGCTGAAAAGCTTTCATTCCTCGTTTCATTTTCTGCGGGTGTGTTTTTGGTGACTGCCGGTGCGTTGGCACTTGAAGTGTTTGAACTCGCTGATACACCACTCATGGCGGTGTTCTTCATTGGTCTCGGGTATGTGCTCGCCTGGGGTCTTGAGTTCCTTATTCCTGATACGCATCAACATCATGATCCAGAGTGTGACCATGATCACCAGCATGGTTCGAAGAAAAGTGCACGTAAACTTATTGTTGGCGACGCGGTTCATAATGTAGCGGACGGTATCATCCTCGTGCCAGCATTTCTCGTTTCGCCAGGACTCGGTGTGGCAGTGACTGCTTCAATCTTGATTCACGAAGCGCTCCAGGAAGTATCAGAATTCTTTGTCTTAAAGCAGGCTGGCTACAGTACGAAGCGTGCACTCCTTATCAATTTTGCTGTATCAAGCACTATCTTTATTGGTATTGGACTTGGCTACTTCGCGGTCGTGAGTCACGATCTTGAGGTGCTCCTTCTTGCCTTGGCTTCTGGCTTCTTCCTCCATGTGGTGTTACATGACCTTATCCCGAAGCCTCATCAGCATAATGATAGTACTGGCTTTGTGAAGCACGTCCTCGTACTCCTCATTGGTCTTGCGCTCATGTCTCTCATTGCGTTTGTGATTAAAGGCGAGCATGTTCATGGTGATGCTCATGCTCACTCGGAAGAACATCACGACGCCGAGCACGCCCATAATGAATCTGATCACGTGCATGAATAAAACCCCGATTCCAGTTACCGTCCTCTCCGGATTTTTAGGGGCAGGGAAAACCACAGTACTCAACCATATTCTCAAAAATCGACACGGTAAAAAGTTGGCGGTGATCGTCAATGACATGAGTGAGGTCAATATCGATGGCGAGTTAATTACGGGCGGGGAAGTGCAGTTTGATAGGCATGAAGAGCGCCTGGTCGAAATGAGTAATGGTTGTATTTGCTGTACGCTCCGTGAAGACTTGTTGGTTGAAATTGAAAAATTGGTCGCGGAAGGGCGATTTGATGGGATTGTGATTGAGTCATCGGGTATCTCTGAGCCATTACCAGTAGCTGAGACATTCACGTTTGAACAATCAAATGGACACGTGCTCAATGAGAGTGCGCGACTTGATACTATGGTCACGGTGGTCGATGCTGCACAGTTGCCACGATTATGGCAGGAGACCGCGACTCTTAATGATTTGTCGATGACTGCTGGCGAAGGTGATGAGCGTACACTCGTCCATTTACTCGTTGATCAGATAGAATTTGCTAATGTCATCCTCCTTTCAAAGACTGACATTGCCACCCCTGAGCAGATGTCCTTCACTCAAGGATTAATTCAAAGACTGAATCCAGGTGCGCGGGTGTATACCATTGCTCACGGTGAGATTGCGCTCGATGCAATTTTTGATACTGGTTTATTTAGTATTGAAAAAGCTGCGCAAAATGCCGGTTGGCTCAAGGAGTTGCGAGGGGAACATGTCCCTGAGACGGAAGAATATGGTATCAGTAGCTTTGTCTTTACCGCATCACGTCCTTTCAATCAACAAAAACTCACTGAGCTCCTTGAAAGTGGTGAACTCAAGAATATTGTCCGTTCCAAAGGTTTTGCTTGGATTGATACGATACCTACGACCGTGACCCTGTGGTCGCAGGCAGGGAATATCATCAACCTCGATCCGTATGGTGTCTGGGAGGATCAGACACGGGCACAACAAAAAATCGTATTTATCGGTACCAATCTCGATAAAGAGTATACGCGAAGTCTACTCGATGCAGCGCTTGCGGATTAGCAAGTATTTGTCATAATCAGCCGGGTTCAATCAAGGAGGGCGCTATGTACCCCATTGTCACCACTGGTGATCGGAACGTCCTTAAAGCGTTCTTTACAAACACTACTTCACTTGGATTAATAGCCTGTGCCGGTGGTATCCGCAATTCCTTTCTCGCTGGGGCACATATCTACTGCCGACAACAGCGTGGTCGGTTGCGTGAGCCGGTGGCGTGTATTGGTGTATCGAGTGGGTATGCGACTCGTGCGTATTATCAAGGTAGTGGTAAAGCTACCGACGTACGTGTGTTTTCTCATGACATGAGTACCACTCGAGGTCAGCTGTTCAAGCTCACACGGCGTCATCCGTTTGACGTTGATTACGTTGATGCAGTATTTCGTTACGGCAGTACTGGTCGTCCGATTCATGCGTCTCAGGTAATCAACCATCCAACGAAACTCTACGGTCTCTTGGCCGATCCACAGACTGGTCAGGGGTTTGTCTGTAGAGCTGAGTCGAGTGAGGAGGTGTGGGACTTAGCAACAGCGTCGAGTGCGGTCACCGGTTTTTCTCGACCAACCTTCTTTCGTGGTCAGTTAGTGACAGATGGTTATGCGAGTGATTCTCATCTGCCAGTTGATGAACTTATCCGACTTCATCCAGAGGTGACGGATATTCTTATCTTTGCTGCGCAGCATTACGAAGATAATCCACGACCAGCATCAGCACTTGAAATGTTCTTGTATCGCACTGGCTTTGCTACCGCGAGTCGGCCGATGCAGAGGCTCATTCGTACTCGCCATATGCGGTTCATGGCAGAGGCACAGCGAGTGGTTCATGCTCGCCATGTTGGTGGACGTCGGGTGTGTATCGTGTGGTTGCCACGACCATATCATCCCATCTATGTATCGGAACGTGAGTCTCGTGACTTAATCCGGATGGGTTACTATACGATGCGAACCTTACTTGAAGCGGTCGGTGTCCCATGACACTGACCGCTCTTCTTTTTGTATTGACGCTTGCTATACTGTATACATAACAATAATTGTCATTTATGTTTTGGGTCATTCTTATTATTTTATTGGTGTTACTGCCAACCATGATTTATGTGGTGCGTGGTAAAACGGCCGCCATTCTCGAAACCTTCGGTAAGCCGCATAAGACTGCAGTCTTCCCGGGACTCCACGTGAAGGCGCCATGGCCGATTACGACGATTGTCGCGCGCGTAAATCTTCAGATTCAAGAGATTCACGCTGATGTCTCAGTAAAGACGAGCGATAATGCTTTCCTCACACTCCCGGTCAAGGTGCAGTACCGCGCGAGTGATGATGGAGCGGGGGCGGTTAAGGCCCACTACGAGCTTGAGGCGCCAGAGAAGCAGATTACCTCGTATGTCCTAAATAATGTGCGCCAGACGGCGTCTGGTATGGAGATGACTGATCTCTATGCGAATCGTGACAATGTCGAGCAACAAGTACAAGCAGCACTATCTGAGCAGTTTGCCCGCTTTGGGTACATCATAGAGAATGTGCTCGTTGATGAACCGCAGCCAAGTGTTGAGGTACGAGATGCGTTTAATCAGGTGATTGCGAGTAAGCGCCTTATGGAAGCAGCGCGCAACGAAGCCGAAGCACAGCGCATCAAACTCGTAGGAGCTGCTAAGGCTGAGGCTGAGAGTAAGAAACTACAAGGTGAGGGTATGGCGCAGATGCGCGAAGCGGTCGCCCGTGGTCTTGAAGAAGCAATGAAGACTATGAAAAGTGCCGGGTTGAGCTCTGAGCAAGCGATTGCGTTTCTCTCTGATACGAATCGGCTTGATACCATCACGAGTGCGGCGACACACGGCAACACTATTATCATTGATGCTGGCTCAAACAAGGATATGGCGGGTATGGCAGCCATCCTTGAATCAGTCAATGCGAAAGGGAAGTAACTAATACATGTATCTTATGAATATCCCACTCTTTGCGAGTCTCTACGCCATTTCGGTCCCAATCTTTTTTGCCATTGATATGCTTTGGTTAGGATTTATAGCGAGCGATTTTTATCGAACGAGACTTGCTCACTTGATGGGTGATATCAACTGGACAGCGGCGATTATCTTTTATCTCGTCTTCCTTGTTGGTCTTACTATCTTTGCGACGTATCCAGCGGTGACGAAAGGAGCATGGACCCATGCACTCATTATGGGTGCACTCTTTGGCTTCTTCACATACGCCACATATGACCTGACTAATCTCGCTACGCTCCGCGATTGGCCACTCTCAGTTGCGATTGTCGATATGATCTGGGGGACCATCCTCGGGGCCTCGGTAGCGGTCCTGACCTTCTTTATCTATGGATATTTTGCGTAGGTTTTTTATTCCGGTAGCATTAATTCTACTTGGTGGTCTTGGGTGGTACCTGCTCGCACCGTTCTTTCACACCGAGACGGTGGTACCACTAGTGAAAGAGACAACGAGAGCGCACTATGAACCACTCATGCCGATGAAGATTGGCGAGGTCGCAGTGCAGGCTTCGATTGCTGATTCACCAGAGGAGCGACAGCTTGGCCTCTCTGGAACAACCATGTTGCCGTCTGATGTAGTAAAGCTCTTTGTCTTTGATGCTGAAAACAAGTGGTCATTCTGGATGAAAGATATGCTCTACAGTATTGATATCATATGGATCAACAGTGATGGGGAAGTGGTTACTATCAAAGAGTCGGTGGCACCAGAGACCTTTCCCGAGAGCTTTACGCCAACTGATCCAGCCAAGTACGTGATTGAGACTGTGGCTGGCTTTTCACGCGAGCATGGGATTGTCCCTGGCACCAAAGTCACCCTCCCTGATGGTATTTAATTTTCTGTAAATTGTGGTATAGTGATAGTGCACGATGATCGCTCGGCTGGCAACAGTTGAGAGGAAAGTCCGAACACACCCATGGTGACATGGAGACGCGTAGCGGGTAACACCCGTCTGTGGTGACACAAGAGGTGCGAACAGAGACGCCAAAAGCGAAAGCAGATGGATTCCCACGTGGAATAGTCTTTTTGGCAACAAATAGATTGAAACGGCTAAATCCTTACGTGTGTGCAAGGCCGCGCTGTCCTGGGCAGTGACCGTCACGTTTTGATGGTTAGTGCCCGGGACAGAGAGCCGCATGAGGTGATGGGTAACCATCATCCCAGGTATATGATCATCCGGGGGCAACCCTGACAGAATTCGGCTTATGTGTACAACTACCCGCCCCCTTTTGGGGGCGGGTAGTTGTGTATGGTATGATTGAATCTATATTAGCCAAGGAGGTTTAGTATTTTTGTATGGATGTACCAACGTTTACACCGCAACGCGCAATTCCAGTAGACACAATTAGTGAAAAACTCTTTTCGGTGAGTCGAGGCATTTTGCTGGCAGTGGTCGGATTACTGCCAATTCTGTTTATTCCTGGTTTGCTTGAAATTGCGACCCCGGTAAAAATCTTTGCCGTACTATTTGCCATTGTGGCAGCGGTGATTGTTGCTAGCCTTGGTCTCCTTCGGGCGGGTGTCCTCAGTATTCGACCGATACCACTTCTGCTTGCATGGTGGGGTGTCGTTGGAGCTACTGCAGTTGCGGGACTTATGGCTCCACAAATGCGGGTAGCATTCCTTGGAGACGCGCTTGAGACCCATACGGTCGGCTTTCTCCTCCTTCTTGGTGTACTGATGTCGCTCATGCTCCTCTTCAAAAAGGCAAAGAGTTCGATTATGTACTTCTATGGTTTGCTCTTTGTGTCTGCAATACTCCTTTCACTATTTCATATAGTGCGCCTCGTCTTTGGTCCAGAGACACTCTCATTTGGTGTCTTTGGTAATGCAGCATCCACGATTGTTGGTAGTTTTAACGATCTTGGTCTCGTGCTCGCGCTTACTATTATTGTTGGCCTCATTACTCTGGTGCAGCTCCCAGTCCAGCGTCCGCTCACGATTGCGCTCGCGGTATCGATCTCGCTATCGCTCATTATGCTCACTGTGATTAACTTCTTCATGGTGTGGGTGTTCCTCGGTCTCTTTTCACTCCTCCTCGTGATGTATAGTCTCACGAAGGGTCGTATGGGTGGCAAATCAGTTGCTATTTCGACTGATGGTCCGTCGCTCACCGTGACGGTACTCTCGCTGGTGGTGTTTGTGGTATCAACCGTATTTATCATTGGCGGTGCATCACTTGGTGCTTGGGTATCAAATAAGACCGGTGTTTCATACCTTGAAGTGCGTCCATCTGTCTCGGCAACACTTGATATTATGCGTCAGACTTATGGCGATAATGCCTTTGTTGGGAGTGGCCCAAATCACTTTGCCGAGTCATGGGTAAAGTTTCGTGACCAGTCAATCAACGAAACAGTTTTCTGGAATGTACCATTTAACGCAGGTAGTGGGTATATACCAACCTGGTTTGTAACAGCTGGACTCGTTGGTGTACTCGCGTGGCTTATCTTCATTGGCTTCTTTTTGTGGTCTGGTATTCAGACATTGCTCCGTAATACGGCTGACGATAAGTTTTGGTACTTCATAGCGACCATTAGTTATGCGGTGAGTTTCTTCGTACTCATTATGTCGATTGTGTATGTTCCAGGTCCAGTGGTCCTCATTGTGGGCGCGGCTACACTTGGTCTCTTTATGGTGGCCTCAGAACAACTCTCATCGCGTCCGGTGCCAAGCTTTAACTTCCTTACATCAGCTCGAACTGGCTTTGTTCTCATAACAGCTGTAATGGTCATTATTATCGGTTCAATTGGTGTGGGGTACCAAGGCTTCCGTCAGCTCATGGCACTTGATACCTTCGCAGCTGCAGCCACTATTCCGCCGAGCGTGAATCAGTCAACGCAAGTGATGGAAACAGTCGCTCGAGCCTATAGTTTCCACCAGAGTGATGTGTTTCTCCGCGAGCTCGCAGCGTACAAGCTTGTAGAGATGCAGTCCCTTGCGAGTATCCAGTCGCCAAATCAAGGTGATACTGAACGGTTCCGTCTCGCGGTTGAAGCTGGTCTTGAAGCGAGTAATGAAGCGATTGCCCAACGAGGCAGTGATGCTCGGAATTGGGCTGTCCGAGGAGATATCTACACAGCACTTGCTGCGGTAGGAGTAGAAGGGGCGGCTGA
This sequence comes from uncultured Candidatus Saccharibacteria bacterium, assembly GCA_964618165.1. Lineage (GTDB taxonomy): Bacteria > Patescibacteriota > Minisyncoccia > Phycocordibacterales > UBA918 > OLB19. The sequence goes on from CAZTWW010000011.1 coordinate 22,538, forward strand.
CCGAGCGCTTGCAGACTACAATGAAGCCCGAGCACGTGATCCGAAGAATCCATATTACGATCTCCAGGCAGCGATTATCGCAGCAACGAGCAACAAGCCTGATGAGGCACGCACTAAGATTGCGGATGCGCTTCGTCTCAAGTCTAACTATACTGATGCTCTCATGCTCCTCTCACAGATTGATATCGCGAGTGGCAATATCAAGGAGGCGATTCGTACCACCGAGTCACTCATCTCAATTGAGGTAAATAATCCTGGACGATACTACCAGCTCGGTGTCTTGTATTCTGCTGATCAAAACCGCACCGCTGCAATTGATGCCTTTAATCGTGCGATTGCCCTTAATCCACAGTACGCAAATGCTCGCTACCTCTTGGCATTAGAATACCTCGCAGCTGGTAATAAAGACGGGGCCATCAATGAGCTTAAGGTGGTTCGTGACCTCAATCCGGATAATGCTGGAGTAGCAGAACTCATTTCTCAGATTGAGAGTGGTGAGGTGACAGCAGACACAGTACGTAACGGTAATACTCAGGTAACTGAACCAACACCAGTTGAAGCGAATGATGATGTGGTGACGACTGATGAAGCACCAGACTCTGATTTGGTAACTCCAGTGAACACTGTGCCAGCTAACGCCACAACCACTGAAGCGCAGTAATGGAGTATGGTGACCCGAGTCCTCAATCTCCTCTATCGAGAGGTCCGGGGTCTTCATCAGGCGGCCTATGTCGTCGCACTCTTTACATTGGCATCACAGATTCTTGCCATCGTTCGTGATCGCATTCTTGCACATACGTTTGGCGCAGGATACGAGCTCGACATCTATTACACTGCGTTCAGGATCCCTGATCTACTCTTTGTCCTCTTTGCATCGGTTCTCTCGGTGTATGTACTCTTGCCATTTGTAACGAGAGCACGAGCTGAGGAGGAAGGGGCTGGTAAGGTGGTGTTGGCGCAGATGTTTACGCTATTTCTTGTTGTTTACTCAGTTGCTGCTGCTGCTGTCTTTGTGCTTGCACCATACATCGTACCGCGACTCTTTACTGGTTTTTCCCCCGAGGCATATGGTGAAATCGTGCTTCTCTTGCGAATCTTGTTACTTCAGCCACTCTTCTTAGGTATATCGAGTCTTTTTGGTGTAGTTACACAGATTCATCATCGGTTTGTCATCTACGCCCTGTCACCACTCCTCTACAACATCGGCATTATCTTTGGAGCGATAGCACTCTACCCACTCTTTGGTGTAGCCGGTCTTGTGTATGGTGTAGTTATCGGTGCGCTTGGACATGCACTCGTACAGTGGCCGCTCGTGCGTCGCTCGGAGCTCGCCTTTGGGGTAGTGTGGCGGATAGATTGGCGCTTACTTGGCTCGGTCGCGAAGGTGGCATTCCCGCGGGCACTGACACTCTCATTTGGGCAACTCCAGATGTTGGCGTTTGTGACACTTGCAAGTGCGATGGCGGTTGGTTCGGTGGCTGTCCTCCAGTTTGCCTACAACCTCCAATCAGTACCGCTGGCTATTATCGGGATGAGCTATTCTGTCGCCGCCTTTCCGGTGTTAGCTGATTTGTTGGCGCGTCAAGAACGTGAGAAGTTTGTTTCGTATGTGATGACGGCACTCCGGCATATCATATTTTGGTCAGTACCGATGATTGCGCTTATTATCGTACTTCGTGCCCAGATTGTCCGTGTGCTTTTAGGAAGTGGGTCGTTTAACTGGGATGATACACGCCTTACGGCGGCAGCGCTCGCCATCTTTGTGGTGGGACTCCTCGGGCAGGCGGTTCTCCTTCTGCTCGTGCGGGCGTTTTATGCAGGGGGACGTACAGCGGTACCGCTGGTGCTCTCAGGTCTTGGGGCACTAGTTGGTACGGTTGGTGCCTACGTTCTCTATACATTCTTCGTAGCAAATGCCGCCTTCGCCACCAGTCTCACCAGTCTCCTTCGTCTTGAAGGGGTGACTGGTGTTGAGGTACTTATGATTCCCCTTGGGTTTGTGGCTGGTGTTCTCCTCGAACTCATCATTATGCTGCTGGTCTTTGCGCGCGTCTTTGGTCTTCCGCTCCGCTCACTCGCTCGACCATTTGCGCAGGCTTTTCTCGCAGCTGCAGTGGGTGGCTTTATGGCGTATCTCGCGCTGGCGTTTATTGTTGAAGGCGTCAACCAAAATAAGTTTATTGGTATCTTTATCCAAGGGACAGCCGGCGGTGCACTAGGCCTTTGTGGTGTGGTAGCGACCTACTACCTTCTTCGCTCAGTAGAACTCTTTGAGTTAACCAAAGCCTTTAAAACCAAGCTCTTTAAGACGGATGTGGTGGCGCCACAGCCGGATATTCTCTAGGTCCTCAACGGCTAGCATTTTTAGCCTTAACACGGTATTGTACAGACACCTATGACGTCCCATATCCGTAATTTTAGTATTATTGCCCACATCGACCACGGCAAGTCGACCTTGGCTGATCGTATGCTCGAGCATACGAAGACGGTTGAGCAACGCAAAATGAAAGAGCAAGTGCTCGACTCGATGGAGCTTGAGCGTGAACGTGGTATCACTATAAAGATGCAGCCGGTACGCATGAAGTACGTACATAAGGGGTCTGAGTACCAGCTCAACCTCATTGATACACCGGGGCACATCGACTTTTCGTACGAGGTGTCACGAGCTCTCAAAGCAGTAGAAGGGGTGCTCCTCCTGGTTGATAGTACACAGGGTATCCAGGCGCAGACCCTCACGACACTCTCAATGGCTCGTGAGCAGGGCCTTACGATTATCCCTGTCCTCACAAAGACCGATATGGCGCACTCGCGCCCTGATGAGATAGCGGAGTCAGTGATGGAGCTCCTTGATTGTACACGAGAGGACATTCTCCTTGTGTCTGGTAAGACCGGGGCGGGCGTGCCAGAGCTTCTCGCTGCCATTTGTGAGCGTATACCAGCTCCTCGCCCAAGTGAGCTTTTGGCATACCGTGGACTCATTTTTGATTTTCAGTATTCGAACCATCGCGGGGTAATCGTCTTTATGCGCGTCTTTGATGGGAGTGTGAAGAAGGGAGACCAGCTCCGTTTTGTGGCGAGTGGCAAGAGCTTCATTGCGCAAGAGGTGGGAATGGTTACACCAGGGGAGGTGCCGGTAGCTGAGCTTAAAGAAGGGGAGATTGGCTATATTGTGACTGGTATTAAAGAGCCGGGTATCGCCTCAGTGGGTGATACGCTCGTGCTTGAGAAAAATCAGGTACCAGCGCTCGCTGGCTACCAAGAGGCACGTCCGGTCGTGTGGGCATCAGTCTTCCCAGATAGTCAGGATGACTTTACGATGCTTCGCCAAGCACTCGATAGACTGAAGCTCTCTGACTCATCACTATCCTACGAAGAGGAATCGTCGGGTGTCCTCGGTCGCGGCTTCCGATGCGGCTTTCTTGGGATGCTCCACCTTGAGATTGTGACCGAACGCCTCCGCCGTGAGTTTGATATTGAGATTATCATTACCTCACCGTCTATTGCGTACGAAATAACCTACGATGATGGTCACATTGAGTCTATTTATGCCGCGTCGCGTTTCCCTGATCATGGTGAAAAGGTGTCTATCCGTGAACCATGGCTCTTAGGGCAGATTATTACACCGCCAGACTACCTCGGGAACATTATGACACTTCTGTTCGAGCACGAGGGGAGTATCATCGAGACTGAGGTTCTAAAAGACGGTCGTAATCTCCTCGCTATTGAGATGCCACTCCGCGAGCTCATGCGTAACTTCTTTGATAAGCTCAAGAACGCGAGTAGTGGGTATGCATCACTCTCGTACGAGATTGCTGAGATGCGGGCTGCGAGTGTGGTGCGCCTCGATGTGTTGGTGGCAGAAGAGCTCATTACTGCCTTTTCACGTGTCGTTGGGGAGCGTCGCGCTGAGTTTGATGCGCGAGCGGTCGTTGATAAGCTCCATGATAATCTCCCGCGTAATCAGTTTGTGACGAAGATTCAGGCGAAGGTCCGTGGCAAGATTATTGCTTCAAAGTCGCTTTCAGCGTTTCGTAAAGACGTGACGGGGTACCTCTATGGTGGCGATATCACTCGTAAGATGAAGTTGCTTGAAAAGCAGAAGAAGGGAAAGAAGAAGGCGCTTGAGTTGGGGAAGAATCGGGTGAATATTCCGCAAGATGTCTTCATGAAAATGGTTAAGTCTGATTAATTTTAACTAATCTGCTTTGTTGCGGTTCGTAAAAATTTTCTCACCGTACAGAAAGTACGACTCGTAAATTTTTACTTCTGCGCCTCGCACCTTAGTCAAAATAAATCATCCTACGTTCTCCACTTTTACGTAAACGTCACAGTAAATGTGTTTCGAGAGCTTAGGTAGTATAAAATATATGAAAACCCTTAAATTTAAACCACATCTAGTAGACCAGATTCTTGCTGGTACCAAAACTTCAACCTGGCGACTATTTGATGATAAAGATATCAAGGTAGGTGATGTGGTTGATTTTGTTGATAAAGAAACTGGAGTTGTATTTGGCGGGGCTACTATCACGGATGTAGTGATACGAACTCTCGGTACCCTGACAGATGCTGATTGGGAGGGGCACGAGCGATATGAGTCTGAGACTGCAATGTATGCTGAGTATCGAAGTTATTATGGCGATCGTGTCACTCAAGATACTGAAGTTAAAATAATCCATTTTGACTTTAAGTCTTCCTAGTCCCAGCTTCTATCCGTCATTGCGAGCGATAGCGACGCAATCCAGGGTAGTCTCACATAACACAAAACCGACCACGTAGCTCGTGGTCGGTTTTGTCTTTTAAGCAATACTAAAATCCAGCAAAGAGCGCCACAACCATACTAAGTATGATGAAAATGGCAATGACAATCCAGACGTACTTGATAATTTTTTTGGTGTTTTTATGGTAGAGAAAACTCATATATGATGGGCTTTTTAATGCTAGAATAGTAGCACATGTTACAGTTTTACCAAAAGCGTAGTTGGGTGCGGGTACTTCAGACTTGGTGGTTTGTTGGACTCCTGGCTTTTGTCTGCCTCCTCATGGCAATGGTGGTCTTTAATCGCTTTCAGATTGAACGGGAGATGTCTCAAAGGCGTGTAGAGGCAGAAGCGCACCTTGCAGCCCTCGAGGCGCGCAAGGCGGAGATTGAAGATAAGGTTGAGTATCTCGGTAGTGAGCGGGGGATGGAGGCAGAGATGCGACGCAACTTTGATGTAGCGCAGCCTGGTGAACAGGTCGTCATTATTCTCGATCCAAAAGACGAAGAGAATGCTATTGAGCCACTCGAACCGGTCCCCAAACAGGATACCCCTCCCTGGTATATTTTTTGGCGGTAGGGTATAATCTTAATAATTAGTGTTTAAGTAAATTGATATGAGTAAGTCTGTCACCATTTATAGTACCCCGGTCTGCCATTACTGCCACATGGCCAAGGATTTTTTCGCCGAGAATAACGTAGAGTTTACCGAGCATGATGTCGCCAGTGACCTCGAGAAGCGCAAGGAGATGGTTGATATGACTGGTCAGATGGG
>CAZTWW010000012.1:0-28008 GCA_964618165.1 uncultured Candidatus Saccharibacteria bacterium
GGTGCGGCGAAGCCCGCAGACGAGCTTTGCGAGTCGAGGACCGCACCGAGTGGGGGTCGAGCGAATGAGGGATTTTAAGAGTGAAACGAATTAAAATCCCCATGAGAGTGACCGATTCTTCTCACCCAGCTTTGCTATACTTTTGATATGAGCTGTTACGTTTATATTGTTCAATGTTCGAGTGGTACCCTATACACTGGTATTACATATAATGTCCGTAAAAGAATTGAACAACATAATGGTTTACGCTGGGGCGGTGCTTTTCATACTAAGATGCATAGGCCAGTATTTCTTCAACATTTAGAAAGGTACCCATCAAGAAGTGACGCTAGAAAAAGAGAGGTTGAAATTCAGTCGTGGGACCATGATAAAAAATTAGATCTAATTTCTACTACAACAAAAGAACAAATTATCGCTTCAATTTAAAATTAAAATCTTTACACACTATTGACATTGACAAAAGTGTATTTCTATATTAATGTGTAGGTACTGGATCGAATATCGATCCGCGTGCCCAAATAGCGTTTGCGGGCCAAGAAAGACCAGCCTCGTGCTGGTCTTTCTGTTTCATTCTGTCGTAAAACAATAATACTTTATTCCTTTTAAATATAAGTGCTCCGAATTCAAAACCGAATCAATGATTCTTTTTGATTTGTAAAGTTCGTGCCAAGCCAAATAACTAGGATCATATCTAAACTTTGCCATTGGATAGACATATAAATCAGCAATTTGTAGAAATATGTTATTTTTAGTACCTGGTTCAGGTCTGCCTGAAATGACTCTTTTGTAAATGTCTGGTTGAATTGGTGAGTATTTTTCACTAGTGGCTTTACTAAACGGATGACCTGTATGCTTTAGATTTTTACCATATTCTATTATTTTACGGTTTTCATCACCGCTTGCGCCCTCAAAAATAATTTTGAGTTTAAAATCTTCTTGTAAATCTATTAAATATCTCACTACTCTTTCTATTAAGATAGGGTATGTCGTCTTACACAGTTCCCATCTACTATTTCCATATTTTTCTATATATCTTTTGTTATATCCTGGCCTAGAAACAACAACTCCAAAACCAATCACATTAATTTGAGTAAGAAAGTTATTTAGATCTTTGTAAAAATCTTTTTGATTCGGATGCGATTTTAGCCACTTAAAATTATCACGCATTCCACGAATTTCATTTGAGTGCAATGGGTACTCAATTTTCCATTTTTCGCATAATTGTTTATGCGAAGATACAATTTGAGACTCGTGTGAATTTTCTACCAATACACCGCCCCAGCCAAACCAATCCATTCCATCTCTTCTAGGTGCACCTTTGTGTTGTGGGTACCTAATTCCAGATTCGTCTATGTACAATGTATATTTTTTTAAACTCATTTCGTGCTATTAACTCATAAAAACAAAAAAAGCGCCATAAAAATTACATTGTAGTTATTAAAGTCGTTTGGACTTCGTCCCATAAGGTGCATAAAATCATTAATTGGATTTGGAGTCGAAGACGAACAAATATACTTAGTGATTAGTGACCGATTCTTCTCACCCGCACATTAAAACAACCAGCTAAAGCTGGTTGTTTTAATTTCTACTACCTTCCTTCCACGTACTTTTTGAAGTTATCTAAATATGCCTGCCAGCCAGCTCGTTGCATATCGATTGGGTTTTCTGCTTCGGGCTCAAATTGTTCGGTAATCTGTACACCAGTGGGCGTCTCACTAAACTCTACTATTACCTGTCTTCCATCGTCGAGGTTGTAATCAAGGCGAGCGTGTTTTACCACTTTGTTATACCTACCAGAAAAGATAAACTCAAAACTTCCATCTTTGGCAAACATCCGACTCGCGAAGGTGCCACCTGCCTCAAGGTTATTACTCATCCCTTCCGCACCCCACTCGTCTGAGGCAAATGCCCAACCAGCAATCTGCTCTACTCCAGTCCAACAATCCCAGACTGTTTCAAGTGGTGCCCGTACCGTGGTTTTAATGATAATTTTTTCCATACGTATATGATACTGTACCTCCCAAAAACAAAAAGCACCCGGCTGAAGGGTACTTTTTGTTTTTGTGATGGGAAATAGCGAAGATCCACTTAGATATTTCCATAGCGATATTACCTCCGCTACGGGTGCTAGTATAGCAATCACTCATCATCATGAAAAGTGGGGATAGGCGGTGGAAAACAAAAACAGACGGTTACTACCGTCTGTTTTTGTGTTCGTCAGGTATTGACTACTTGATTGAATCCTTGAGCGCCTTAGCCGCACGGAACTTTGGTGCGCGCATAGCGGGAACCTTAACGGTCTCACCAGTGCGAGGATTACGTGCTTCGCGAGCAGCACGCTTCTTTGCTTCGAAGATACCGAAGCCTGCAATTGATACCTGATCACCGTCCTTAAGAGCGGCTTCAATGTTACCAAATACAGCCTCGACTGCACGTTCTGCATCAGCCTTGGTTGATCCAAGTACTTCGTGCACTTTAGCGATGATATCTGCTTTGTTCATAGTACGGAATTATGGTTGCGATTAATCTAAAACTGTCTGCTGAGGTGACGCTCAGCGGCGCATGCCGACGTATGTGGCTTAGCAACATTATATAGTAAGGATATTCTCGTGCAATGACTTCAATAACGAATAATGTGTGTTGTAATTTTTTGAGATTTACTAGCGAGCGTAGGAGACGACGCGCGTTTCGCGGATGACGTGCACCTTGATTTCACCCGGGTAGCGGAGTTTTGATTCAATCGTCGTGGCAATGGTGCGGGCAAGTGCCTGCGTCTCAAAGTCAGTGAGTGCGGTTGGATTCACGAGCACCCGTATCTCTCGACCAGCGGCAATAGCAAAGGCTTTTTCAACGCCCGCAAGCGTGGTGGCGATTGCCTCAAGGTCAGCGAGGCGCTTAATATAATGCTCAATTGAATCACGACGCGCTCCCGGTCGAGCACCAGAGAGTGCGTCACAGACCTGTACGATAATTGATTCAGGGGTTTCGTATGGGTACTCTTCATGGTGAGCACGCATTGCGAGGATAACCTTTTCATCAACCCCATATTTTTGGAGAATACGAATACCAATCTCAACGTGGGTACCGGCTACTTCATGGCTGACGGTCTTACCGATGTCATGAAGGAGGGCACCGGCTCGAGCGACGGCCACGTCGGCACCGACTTCTTCTGCTATGACTGCCGCCATGTGGGCCATCTCAACCGAGTGCCAGAGGACGTTCTGGCCATAACTCGTACGGAAGTGAAGTCGACCAAGAATCGCTATAAGGTCTGGGTGCAGGTTTGGTACCCCAGCTTCAAAGCAAGCTTTTTCACCCATCTTGCGCACCGTCTGTGAGACTTCTTTACGCGCTACTTCGACCGCTTCTTCAATTTTGGCAGGTTGGATGCGACCGTCTTTAACGAGACTCTCAAGCGCCACGCGGGCAATCTCGCGACGAATGGGATCAAATGATGAGAGTACAACGTATCCCGGTGTCTCATCAACCAGTACATCTACCCCCGTAGCACGCTCAAACGCGCGTACGTTTCGTCCTTCTTTACCAATAACCTTGCCTTTGATGTCATCAGATGGGATCTCGACGTGTGAGGTCATGACACTCGTTGGCATGTTGTTGCCGAGGCGATGGATGGCAGCGAGGAGAATATTCTGGGCTTTGGCTTCAAATTGTTCGGTACCCCAGAGTTCGAGTTTGCGCACACGAACGGCGAGGTCCTCACTTCGCTCAGTGGCCACTTTTGCAACGATTCGGTCGTAGGCTTCGTCCCGAGTGAGGCCGGCAATAGCTTCAAGTTTGCTATCGAGTTCATCTTTTCGTTCATCAAGGCGCGCCTTCAAGGTCTTTATCTCTTCAATTTTGCTGCGGACTAGTTCTTTTTGGGAATCGATATCAATCTGGCGACTATCAAGGAGTTCTTCTCGCTTCTGGAGGTGAGACTCCTTTTGATCGAGTTTTTCCTCAATGGCTTTTTCTTCAGCTTTGGCACTTTTAAGTACCTCCTCGGCTTTTGCTTCGGCTTTTTCGATGATTTTATTGGCTTTTTCTTCGGCTTCGAGCAAGGTTGCTTTAATCGAAAGTTCAATCGAAGCTTTTTTACCTAGGGCGTGGAGGTAGCGCAGGTAATATCCAAGGGCGGCTCCAATCCCAAGACTCACGAGGATAGTGAGAAGGGGAGAAAACGGTGGCATAATATCCAAATTCAGCTAATTTCAGTAAGACGGTCGGTCAGGCAAAACGGTCGGTCGGTCTTAAAAACAGTACCAGAAAAAATGTACTTTGTCATTATTTTCTCGTATACTTAAGCGCAGAGAAACGGAGGGTGAGATGAAAGCGACTCTGGTTAGGTGGAGTTCTGAGGTGATGCTATGGGGACTAATTCTCTGTGGTCTTGTTACACCGATATTCCTCTGGTGGCTCAAGTGGTCTGAAGAGATGAGTGTGTGGTCTATGGTGAGATTGGTCATGTTTACGTTCTTTTCGGTCGCGACTTCAGTGTTCTTTGTCTGGTTGCGAGCGAAGTGGCGAAAAGCCGGCTGTCCCGATACGATGCGAATCAATCTCTAAAAGAGAGAAAACGAAAGAAAAACCGCCGCTCGGGTATGAGCGGCGGTCTTTTACTTATTTTTATTTGTAGATGACGTCGACGATACCGTAGGCTTTGGCTTCTTCGGCATCCATGAAGAGGTCGCGATCAACATCTTTTTCAATTTGCTGGAGCTTTTGACTGGTGGCTTTGGCAAGCATCTTGTTGAGACGGTCTCGAGTCTTCAAGATATGCTTCGCGGTAATATCGATATCAGAAGCCTGGCCGTAGGCGCCACCTGATGGCTGGTGAATCATGACTTCAGCATTTGGGAGAATAGCACGCTTACCCTTAGCACCTTGGGAGAGGATGAGTGACCCCATCGAGGCGGCGAGGCCAACACAGACAGTAGCTACATCAGGTTTGATGTGGTGCATGGTATCGATAATTGAGAGACCAGCAGTGACACTGCCTCCTGGTGAGTTGATATAGAGGAAGATGTCTTTCTTTGGATCTTCAGCTTCGAGGAAGAGGAGCTGAGCGACAATGAGATTGGCCATATAGTCTTCAATTTGGCCAGTGACGAAGATGATACGCTCTTTGAGGAGTCGTGAGTAGATATCAAACGCACGCTCTCCACCTTGGGTTTTTTCGATAACCATCGGGACGAGGTTGCTTTGGATTGTTTCAGATTTCATAGGTATGCAATTAATGCGCGTTCAGACAAATAAGTAAAAGCGCCTATCCATCCTAGCAAAACCTGAATGAAAAAGAAATGGTCGTAACAGAAAGCGAACGTTAACCGCAAATAGAAAAGGCGGCTCGTGATAGGCTACGAGCCGCCCGCAGGTGGTCTGATGATCACAGTTATCATCGACGGAGGAGGATGGTGACATCCATTCAGTCAGGCACCACCTGTGTCTGTTCGTTTCAAATCACAGACCATGCGGTGCTGTAGTTGACGTCACAGAACGAAACCAGCCACGAACTAATCCGAAAGCTGGTTACACCGCTGTATTCACGACGGTACGCTACACATCATTACTGACAGCGGGTGACTTCAACACATCGAGGTGCAGATGCGTATCCGTCGGTGCCCCTGGCGATAAGCCAGCTACAGGCTAAGAGCCGCATCGACCCGTGGGCCATAGCGCGCAATACGCGGGATACTCCAAAGCGCGTTTCTCCGGTGCGCTCCCCCAGTATGAACTAAATCAAATAAAAGAAAAGCCCAGGACTACCAGGCTTTGATGGGTGGGGGCGGACTCATTTTCCCAAGGTCCGCCCCCGGTTGGGACCAGTAGCACGAGGGTGAGCTGCTGCATCCCGCCGCGCGATCTGCCTCTGCACAGGAGTCACGCTCCCACTACTATATACAAATAATAAAAAAAGACCAGCACTTGAGATAAAACAAAAAACACTCCTCAGGTGGAGTGCTTTTGTTTTTTTTGTTGGTAATTATTGACTCTCAAGCATCTTCATGACCGCCTCGTTTTGCATCATCGTAGCGACATAGACGGTGACGCGGTGAGGGTCAGCATCCTTGTACTGTGCGAGCAGTTGGTCGACTTGGGTTTTAAGCTGAGTCTCATCAAGCTTCAAGGCTTCCTTCTTTGCGATTTCGTTCAGGACGAGCTGGAGCTTTGCGCGCTTTTCGGCTGATGGTGTCCACTCTGCTTTTAGGTCTTCACGAGTCTTCTTGATGTGCTTCAGATAATCGTCCATATTGAGGTTTGCCTGCTCAAGGTCGGCCTCCATCTGTGCAAACATTTGGTTAAGCTCGCTCTCAATCAAAATGGCTGGTAGTTCCATCGTTGCTCCACTGACAATAGTGTCGGTGAGAATGGTGCGATGCTTGGTTTCGACCTCACGCTTTTTCTCGATCTCGAGGTGTTGGCGGAGCTTCGATTTGAAGTCTGCGACATCAGTAAACTGTCCCGGCTGGCCAAGTCCTTTTACAACCTCGTCAGTAAGTTCAGGAATTGGCAGTTTCTTCAGGTCCTCCTCAGTTTCGATAGTATCAACAGTTTCTGGAGTTGGGAGGTCCCCATCAGCCTTTGCTACTGCCTTGGCCTGGAGGCGCTCATAGGCAGCCTTCTGACGGAGAATGTCCTCAATCTGCTTCTCAACATCAGCATCAGTGACCGCGTCAGACTCCTTATTCTTGTTAATACCGCTCGCGAGGACTTTGTAATCAGGGAGAGTAATGTCTGGTACGACTGCAACGGTGGCAGTAAAACCAAGCGGGTTTTCCGGTGCAATTTTGGTGATATCAATCTGCGGGTACCCGATGACGGCAATGTCGTGAGCGTCAACGATGTGTGGGTACATATGTGCAATAGCTCGTTCAGCCATTTCGAGCAGAATATTCATTTCGCCGAGGTGCTTCACGAGCATTGCCTCAGGGACATGACCTGGTCTAAAGCCGTCAATTGCCACCGTGGCGCCAAGCTTTTTAATTGCTTCGCTTCGTTCCTGTACGAGCTCGTCCCAAGGGATTTCGCCGCTAATCTTTACTTTACTCCCGGCCTCTTTGGTAACGGTAAAAGCGTTTTTAAAATCGATATTATGATGGTGGTGATCGTGTGCCATAGTCGGAGTAGTGTACCTGTATATCGAAGTTTTGCAACTTGTATTGAGTCGCTCTTACAATAAAGCACCCGCCAATGTGGCGGGTGTGGTGCAGGCAGTGGAAGTCTTATTGATTGGCCCCTAGAGCGCTTCCAAGTTCATTTTCAATTGCTACAAAACTATCTTCAAGGTCATCAAATCGGGTACTTTCAATGTCAGCATTTATGGCATCAAGTTCATCTGAGGTGCTCACAATATCTGTGGCACTGGTACGGGCTTCAGCGGTCGGACTTTCAGGTTCGTTGTTCATTTCGATAGTTGGGCGGGTGGGTGCGCTGGCTACCTGACCATTCATGAGCATGGTGTACCAATAATAGATACCGCCGAGGAGCATGAGGAGGATAACGAACAGCAGAATAAGGATGGGTCCACTCACAAGCGACGTGTTCGGCACCTCCTCTTCTTTGATCTGCATAGTTGGAGGCACTTTCATTTCTTCACCCTCAAAGTTTGGTTCAACCACTGGCTTTTGCTTGTTTGGATTCATAGAGTGAATGGATTAGTCATCTATTATTGTACTGTATCACTTATTGTATCTGTACTCGTGCCTGTGGGTGCACTATTGCCCGCGGTCTTGAGGAGGAGTACCGCCTCAACCGTCGCTTTATGAGCTGCAAAGATGGCAGTTCGTGCTGATTCATATGAGGTGCGAAGTGTTTGCCAGCGTTCGCGAGGATTTTGACTTCCAACAAACGCAGCCACCTCAATATCAATGGTCGCGAGTGTGCCACGGGCACTATCGAGTTCACGTTTCGCGTCATTGATTTTTGCCTCGGCTGCACTGACATCGATACCTTCAGCTTTCATTCTAGCCGCACGTGACTCGAGGCGTGTGGTGACGTTTGAAATTCGCCGTACGTAAGCATCAAGTCGGTTACTGAGGTTTGCAGCGAGGTTTGTGAGGCGGACTTGTGCAATTGCACTCAGCGCTGCCCGGCGTACTTCAGGGTTACGGGGTGTGTCTACCGCTGCTGGCACCGTGGTGGTGCTTGTTGTTGCTTCCTGGCCGTGTACTGCAACTAGTGGTAGTAACAGCATACTCGTGAGTAAAAGATAGTGAAATCGCATAGGCAAATATAAGTCCACATAAGTATAGCGCTCATCGTCTGATTGACGATGAGCGCTATACACACAAACGGCCCAATTCTTCGTTATTGAAGTTTTAGGGCTGGGAGAATTTGCTTTTTTCGTGAGACAATACCAGGCAAAATCTCAGTATCGGTCGTGACGGTGACACCAAATGAGGCGGCAATAACCTGCTTGGTAAGGTCGTTATAGGTGAGTACAGTCGCTTCTTCTTTGAGGATGTCGACAATAAATAGGAGCACATCATCAATGTCGCCCTCTTCGGCGACACAGGCAGTAATCGCTGAGAGGATACCTTCCTTTCGAGCAAGGACGGTCTCTGGGTTCGTGGTTTCAATCACCGAGACACGGAAGTTTTTGTCACCGACTTCGTACTTCTTACTATCAAGCTTAATGAGGCCGCTGTCACTAAAGCTACTAATATCTGATTTAGCAGCAAAGAGTTCGTCAGCAAAACTGTCGATGTCGATACCCAGGTAGGCAGCGAGCCGCTCGGCTACATCTTTGTCATGTGGGGTAGTTGTTGGTGAACGGAAGCCAAGGGTGTCTGAAAGAATTGCCGAGAGCATGAGACCTGCAATGTCATGGGGAAGCGTGATATCACCAGTCACGATAAGGTCAAATATAACGGTCGCGGTACAGGCTAGTGGGCGAATAGTTATAGTCGCAGGACTTACTGTCTCGAGCCCACCGACGAGCTTGTGGTGGTCGATGATGGTCGTAATGGTTGTTTCGTTGATGTTGGGTGGAAGTTCTTGGGGGTTATTAGTGTCGACAATCACTACTTCCTCTCCTGCGGTCAGCGGAGGGAGAAGCTCTGGGGTGGGTACATTAAAGTGACGTAAAACAAAGCTCGTTTCGCTATTGAGGTCGCCAAGTACATACGCAGTAGCGCTCCCGGCGGTATGTTCATTTAAGTACCAGGCCCAGATAATTGCACTACAGGTTGCGTCGGTGTCAGGTGATAGATGTCCAAAAACTTTTGCCATAAAAACGTTACATTACGCTAATGTGCGTAGTCTAGACTAGGTCTTTAAGTGATGCAAGTAAAAACCACTCACCCCGTACGGGGTGAGTGGTTTTTGTACAAGAAGTTACTTACTCGCCTCTTCCTCAATGAGGGCTTCAGCCTCTTCGGGCGTATCAATTTCGTCCATCTCATCATCGTTCGGGTTTACGGCGTCTCGGTCTCCGGTCGGTGCATCATCTTCGATACCGGCTGGTTCACTGGTCATACCATCTTCTGCCTCAAGATCATCCACCTCACGTCCTACTGGTTCATCAATCGGAGCCTCCATCTCAGTATGACCACTGGCATCGGCCTCAGCGAGGGCGGCGCCACTTTGGGCTGAGGTAATATCAATTTTCCAGCCAGTGAGCTTCGCAGCGAGGCGAACATTTTGACCACCACGACCAATGGCAAGTGACTGCTGGTCGGGTGATACCTCAACCACGGCATGACCTCGTTCCCCGGTCTCTTCGTTTGGTTCAGCAACAATCTTTACACTCATGACACGAGCTGGTGAGAGTGCGTCTTCAATAAATGAGGCTGGCTCAGGTGACCATTCAATAATATCAATCTTTTCTCCACCGAGTTCGCTCATCACAGTAGAGACGCGGACACCACGCTGACCAACCATTGAACCAACCGGATCGATGTGGCTGTCGTGGGCGGTTACCGCAATTTTTGAGCGAGCACCGGCTTCTCGCGCTACTGACTTGACCTCAACAGCTCCTGATTGGAGCTCTGGAGCTTCAATCGCAAAGAGTCCAGCGAGGAAGTCACCGTGCGCACGTGAAAGCTTGAGGAAAATACCACGTGGTGTCTCCTCGACCGCGAGGAGAAGGGCACGAACACGTTCGCCCGGCTTAAAGCGTTCACCAGGAATTTGCTCATCATAGGGCATAATCGCGGTGATGCGGCCAAGATCGACATAGAGATTACCACGTTCAAAGCGCTGAACATGTCCCATGACGATATCGCCAGCCTTCTGACCAAACTCTGCCAAGGCTGATTCTTTTTCAGCCTCACGAATCTTCTGCACAATGACCTGCTTCGCTGTTTGTGCTGCAATACGGCCAAAATCAGCCTTTGATTCAAGTGGGAATACGAGCTCATCGCCTGGTTGCACATCCTTTTTAATCATGCGCGCGGTGTCAATCATGATGTGCTTTTCCTCATCAAAACGTACTTTCTTGACAGCGCCAGTCTCGTCAACGAGCTCGTTGTCATCCTCCTCTTCACCCTCCTCAAGTTCATCCGTTCGGAGCATGTTCTCATCAACAGCAATCTTAATCTGATTAAAGAGAGTGTCGCCTGTCGCGAGATCAAAACGGGCGGTGACGATTTGGCCACGCTTACCGAACTCCTTTTTATAGGCAGTAGCAAGTGCTTGCTCAATTGCATCAATCATCTTTTCGCGGGGGATACCGCGCTCTTCTTCGAGTTCGCCGAGGACGGCGTGGATCACTTTTAGGTCAAACATACTCATAATAACTAGTATTTATAATGGTGCGGTCGGTCTGCGGATAAAAGAAGGCCCGGCCAGTGGCCGAGCTTGCATACCTTATCCTCATCATACCGCTGTTACGCCACCGCGTCAAATCATTATCGATACCTATATATGTAGGGGATTAGCCCCACGCTTTTACAGTGTAGAGTGGTACAATGCTCGTATACCGGATCTTAATGGTATTGTCCTTTTCCTGTGCGTATTAATGACGATCAATTGAAGCGTTTTGTGCTCGATTCGAACTTGGTTTCGAAGGCTGATATGGACGTTGCCGCGAAGCAGGCAAAGCAAGAGGGACGGACGCTTTCTCACGCGCTTATTGCGGGCGGATACCTCTCGGAGGATGATATGCGCCGCGTTGAGTCATATATTCTCGGCGTACCATTTGTGTCTCTCAAAGACTTGAAGATTGATTTTGAGATACTTTCTTTAATACCTGAGCCAGTTGCTCGAACGCACAATATTATTGCTTTTAAACGCACTGCGACAGCCCTTGAGCTAGCCATGCTTGATACCGCTGATTTGCCGGCGATTGACTTCGTGAAGAAGAAGGTGGGTCTTAAGATTCTCCCTCGTCTCACCGACACCGAATCAATGCGAGGGGCGCTTCGTCAATACCAAAAGACGCTCAAAGATGAATTTGGTGATCTCATCATGAAAGATGCGTCATCGCTGACGGTCGTGAGTGAAGGCGATGGTGAAGAAATGACTGAAGCCGACCTCAAAAAGATGGCTGAAGATTTGCCAGTGGTACGTATTGTCGATACGCTTCTTCGCCATGCCATTATTCAGGGCGCTTCTGATATTCATATTGAACCAATGGAGAATGAGGTGTTGGTACGGTATCGTATCGACGGCATTCTCAATGATGCGATGAAGCTCCCAAAAATTGCCGCAGGTACCTTAGTTGCGCGTATTAAGGTGCTGTCAAACTTAAAACTTGACCAAAAGCGCCTCCCCCAAGATGGGCGGTTTAAAATGGAAATGGACGGTCAGCGGGTAGCCTTCCGTGTGTCAATGCTCCCAGTATTTTATGGTGAGAAGATTGTGATGCGACTCCTCCGCGAGAACCGAACCGGCTTCTCGCTTGAGGGGATTGGTTTCCATGGATCAACACTTGAACGTATTCATCGTGCAACTCGTGCGACGACCGGTATTATTCTGGTGACGGGACCAACCGGGTCAGGTAAGTCAACGTCTCTCTACACAATTCTTGATCTCCTTAATACTCCGGAGGTAAATATTTCCACGATTGAAGATCCAATTGAATACCAAATGGCGCGCGTCAATCAGACGCAGGTGAAGCCTGATATCGGATTTACGTTTGCAGCTGGTCTGCGTTCTTTGATGCGTCAGGACCCAGACATTATCATGGTGGGAGAAATTCGTGATGAGGAGACGGCTAGTTTGGCGATTAACGCCGCACTTACTGGTCACTTGGTACTCGCAACACTCCACACCAACAGTGCTGCCGGAACCGTATCACGTCTCATCGATATGGGAGCAGAAGCGTTTCTCCTTGTATCAACCCTCCGCGTTGCGATCGGGCAGCGTCTCGTCCGCAAGCTCTGTGATGACAAAATTCCGTACACGCTCTCTAAAGCCGAGCGTGATGAGCTCTCGAAGCATGCCGACCTTGATAAAGTCCTTCGTACCCTTAAGGATGAGAAGCTTGTTGCTGAAGACGCGACGTGGAATGATATCGCGTTTTACCATCCTAAAGAGCAAGGAATAAGTGAAGATGGGTACCATGGTCGTATGGGTATTCATGAGGTGCTCGAAATGTCATCAACCATGAAAGACATGATTATGGCACACAAAACTGCTGATGAAGTGGAAGTGCAGGCCCGGAAAGAAGGTATGTTGACGATGCTTGAAGATGGTATCTATAAGGCGGCTCGTGGCCTCACCAGTGTGGAGGAGGTGTTACGAGTGGTGAGTGAATAATTGCTATGGCTAAGTTTACCTACATTGGTGAGGATGCGAATGGCAAGAAAGTCCGCGAGACGGTCTCAGCTGACGATCGCTACGCGGTCTATGATATTGCGCGTACCAATGGTCATACGGTGTCGAGTGTGACGGAGCAGACTGGTCTGTCGTTTGGCTCATTTGATATGGAGCGAATTAATGCCGCGCTCGGGAAGGTAAAGCAAGACGAGGTGGTGATGATGACACGGAACCTTGGTTCGATGCTTGATGCTGGTTTGACGGTGACACGTGCGCTATCAGTGATTGAGCGTCAGAGTAAAAATGCGAAGTTAAAGCAAACTATCCAGAGTATTATTGCCCGCATTAATAAAGGTGATCAATTTTTTGAGGCTCTCAAAGATCATCCAAAAGTGTTTGATGATTTGTATATTGCGATGATTCGAGCGGGGGAGGAGAGCGGTAATTTAGCTGAATCACTCCGAACACTCGCCATTCAAATGGAGCGCTCATCTAATCTTAAAAAGAAGATTAAAGGTGCCATGATGTATCCATCAATTGTGGTGACAGTGATGATAATCATCGGTATTCTCATGATGATTTTTGTGCTCCCTTCCATTACGGGCATTTTTAAACAAATGGGGACGGACTTGCCGGCCACTACAAAAGCTTTGATCGCAACGAGTGATTTTCTCGTCGCGAATACGGTAGTAGCGCTCGCGGCTATTGGTCTCTTTGTAGTTGGTATGGCCTATCTCATCAAGTCACGAGTTGGTAAGGTGGCGACGTCATGGCTCGTGACGCGGATTCCGGTCATTGGCGTGATGGCGAAAGAGACAAATGCTGCACGAACCGCTCGTACGCTCTCATCCCTCCTTAATTCAGGTGTCGACGTCATGCAGGCGCTTGAAATTACTGAAGAAGTGGTACAAAACGTGTTCTATAAGCGTATTATTCGAGATGCCCGTGATCGGGTAGAGAAAGGTACTGCACTCTCAGAGATATTTATTGAGCGAAGTGACCTCTATCCGGTGTTGGTTGGTGAGATGATTCTGGTGGGTGAAGAGACGGGGGCAATTGCAAAGATGCTCGGAGAACTTGCAATCTTTTATGAAACTGAAGTCGAGCGAAAGACCAAAGATCTCTCTACCATCATCGAACCACTCCTTATGGTCGTGATTGGTGCTGGTGTCGGGTTCTTTGCCCTTGCTCTCATTGCACCAATTTACTCTATCTCAGATGGGTTATCATAGCGGTATGTCTCGCGGCTTTTCCTTAGTAGAAGTGGTTATTGTCGCCGCGCTCGTGTCTTTGTTTTTTGGTGGCTTTTATATCACCATCGTGAATGCGCTTAATCTGGTGAGCGATAGTCGTGCTCGCATGACCGCACTCTCAATTGCAAACGATCAAATCGAGTACATTCGTTCATTATCTTATGATGCAGTGGGGACGGTGAGTGGCATTCCGTCTGGTCTCATACCACAGGTGAGTACTACGTCTCTCAACCAAAAAACGTTTACGAGACGTACCCTGATTGAATACATAGATGATCCGGCTGACGGGGTAGGGGCTAGTGATAATAATAGTATTACGACTGATTATAAACGAGCCAAGGTTGAGGTCTCTTGGCTGCATAAAGGAGCGACAAGTACTGTTGTCTTGGTGACAAACATCATTCCGCGTTCACTTGAGACGAGTGTTGGTGGTGGCACTGTACGTGTACTCGTGACTGATGCCAATATTCAGCCGGTCAGTGGTGCAAGTGTGCGTTTACTCAACACGACCGGTACTACCACCGTTGATGTCACGCGTTTGACTGATAGTAATGGTGAAGCACTGTTTGGCGGTGCGCCCGCGGGTGCTGGGTACCAGGTATTCGTGAGTCGAACAGGTTACTCGAGCGATCAGACGCGTCTCGCGACCACGTCGTTACCCAATCCGTCACTTCAGCCAATAGCAGTGGTTGAGGCAGATATTTCAACGCTTAACTTTCAGATTGATAGAGTAAGTGACGTTGATGCGCTCGTGCTCGAAGATCGAGTCGAGGCAGAGATATCAAACTCGTTTTCAGCCACGACATCAGTGAGTAGTACAACTGATACGCTCGTCACGGGTGGGGGCTTGCTTGAATTAGTATCGACGGCTGGTGTCTATATGAGTACGGGGTCGGCATTTTTAGCGCCGTGGTCACCGAGTCCTGTGGCTGGTTGGCAGAGTGTGGCGGCGAGTGGGTCGACCCCGGTCGGTACCACGAGAACGCTCCGATTTTATACAAGTGCCGACCCAAGTACTCTCATTCCTGATAGCGACTTACCAGGTAATAGTGCAGGCTTTCTCACTGACACCGTAGATTTATCTATCCTTGATGCCAGTACTTACCCAATCATTGTTGCTGGTGTTACATTAACGACCGGAAATACCGCCGTGACACCAACACTTGATGTCGTTACTGTATACTACGTCGAATCAGAGACGCCTGATGCGAGTGCTGCGTTTACTATGACGGGTACTAAAACCATTGGTACCTTAGCAGATTTTAGTCCAGTCTATAAAACGGTCATTTCTGGAGCAACAGATGGTACAGGTCGCTACCGGGCTGAGGATATTGAGTGGGACACCTACACGTTTACGCGGAGCGGTCGTGATATTGCAACTGCCTGTCCAGCACACCCGCTCCCCGTGGTGCCAAACGCGACTGTTCCGTTTATAGTCATTACAGAATCAAATAGTGCTCACTCACTGCGTGTGCTGGTTACTGCGCTTGGGCAACCGCTTCGTAATGCTACCGTCTCATTGATACGCGGTAGTACCGATACCGCAATCACCAATAGTTGTGGACAGGTGTTCTTCCCGAGTTTAAGTGAAGCCACGGATTATCGACTCGAAGTGACTCACCCAAGTTACCCAACTCGGGTTATCGATCCTGTCACCATCTCTGGTGATGAGTTTGAAGAAGTTGGTCTATAATAAGACTCATGAAACGAGCTCCTTCACACCGCGGGTTTACCCTAACCGAGATGATTGTGGTGATTGCGCTTTTTACGTTGCTTCTCCTCGCAATTATGAATGCTGTTACTGAAATCTATAAATATAATAGTGTCACCATCGAGCAATCAAACGAGATTGAGGTAGCGAGGCGTGGGCTATTAACTTGGGTACGTGATGCGCGTGAGATGACCTTTGCAGCTAATGGTGCCTTCCCAATAGGTCGAGTTGAGAATCACCGGATGGGTTTTTATAGTGATATTGATAAAGATTTTAATGTGGAATATGTCGAGTACGTGCTCGCGACGACCACTCTCTATAAATACACCTATGAACCAGTTGGTAATCCGCCGGTGTATAGTACGACTACTCCGACCCGGACAGAGATATTATCTCAATACGTGCAAAACCTTTCTCAAGGGCAGGTAACGTTCCGTTACTATAATGATGCAGGCACGCTCCTCGCGTCACCGGCTGCTATGATTTCTGATATTCGCTATATTAGAATTAACTTGATTGTGAACATCGATCCACTTCGTTCACCTGGTGAATTCATGTTGCAGGGTAGTGCTGCACCACGAAACATTAAAGAAAATCTATGATGAAAGAGTCTCTGAAAGGTGGTTATTTGCTTATCTATGTACTTATCTTTTCGAGTGTCTTCTTTGTCATTCTGTCATCGTTTGTAACGTTTATTATTACGCAAAGTCGCCTCATTGAGCAGCGTATCCAATTTGAGCAAGCTGGACAAATAGCTGAAGCAGGACTCAACTACTATAAGTGGTTCCTGGCTCATTACCCAAATAGCACAACGACGAGTGTTACCGGTGTGTACTCTGATCCGGAACTTGGTCCAATTGGGGAGTATCAGCTCGCACTCGCGAGCACCACCTACTGTGGGACAATTATGTCAAGGCAGGTAGTCTCAACTGGTTTTACCTATGATAATCCGGGTGTAACGCGAATCATGCAGGCCCGGTATGCGAGGCCAAATGTGGCAGAGTTCTCTTTTATTATTAACAGTAATGTATGGGCAGGAGATGATCGAATCATTAACGGACCGTATCACTCCAATGGTGGTGTTCGTATGGATGGTACCCACAATTCCTCGGTGACGAGTGGTCAGGCGACTTGGTCATGTAGTCCATCTTTTGGTTGTACGCCGACATCAACTCGTAACGGTGTGTTTACTACCACCGCTAATGCCAGTCCCGCTTTGTTTGAATTTCCTTCGGCCCCCATCAATTTTGGTGCGATTACGGTAGATTTGACTGATATTGAGACGCGTGCTCGGACCGGTGGCGGTATCTTCCTTCCGCCATCTGGGGGTTTTGGTTACCATGTCATATTTAATAGCACTAATACCATTACGGTCAGACGGGTTACCAATACCCAGTCATATTGGGGGTATACGAGTGAAAGTGATTGGCAAACTGAACGCCATGTCATGAGCGCAACGTCGACACCAACGACCTACACTATACCGGCAAATTGCCCGGTCATTGCCATACAGGATAAGGTTTGGCTTGAAGGTACAATTCCAGCAAAAGTAACTATTGCTGCGTCACATGCCACTTCAACTGCGAGCAATCCATCAATTATCCTCCAGGGTAATCTTAATTACACCTCTCCCACGACGTCTGGTCTTCTCGCAATCGCGGAGCAGGATGTCCTTATTGGGGTGAACGTGCCAGATAATATGGTGCTTAACGGTATCTTTATTGCAAAAAATGGTCGTTATGGCCGTAACCATTATTGCCAGTCTTGTACGAGTGGCGGCAATTCGCGCGGTCTCCCGAATAACCTTGATCCATTTGTGATTCGTAACTCTGAGACTCATAACGGGACCATCGTTTCAAATGGTCGGGTTGGAACTCAGTGGACGAGTGGCGGTGTTACTACTTCAGGCTTCAGAGATCGGTATACCTCATATGACCGAAATTTGGTTGAAAGCCCACCGCCGTTTATTCCCGAGACCTCTGATGTATACGAGTTTAGTGATTGGCGTGATGCCAACTAAAAAATGAGCACTGTGTAAAACAGTGCGCATTTTTTACCGTCATGAGCATGATACACTGATTGAGTTATGGCTACACACAAAAAACCGCTTATTGTCGGAAACTGGAAGATGAACCCGCTCACTCGTACTGATGCTGTGACGCTCGCTAAGGCGGTCGTACAACAGACAAAAAAGATCTCTGACGTTAGTATCGTGATTGCTCCGCCAACACTCTATCTCAGTGAGATCGCGAAGGTAGTTGCCCGCAGTCAAGTTGCGCTCGGAGTACAGCATACACACCCTGGTCCGGTTGGGGCGTACACTGGTGAGATATCACCAGCCCAGTGTGCCCAGTATGACGTTACGTACGGCATTGTTGGACACTCTGAACGTCGTGCTCGTGGTGAGACAGATGAACAGATTAACGCTGAGGTGTTGATGCTCCTTAAACAAAAAATGCATCCAATTATCTGCGTCGGCGAACGCGAGCGTGACGCTCAGGCAAATTTTTACTCGGTCGTTGAAGGGCAGCTGACGTCTGCGCTCCAGAGTGTGCCAACTGCGCGATATAGGGATGTAGTAATTGCCTATGAGCCGGTCTGGGCGATTGGTACCGGTGCGACGGCGACACCAGCAGACGTGCAAGAGATGCGTCTCTTCATTATTAAGGTGTTAACTAAGCTTGCTGGTCGGGCAGCGGCAGCGGCAGCTACCATTCTCTATGGTGGTTCAGTATCATCTGATACGTCAGGAGCGCTGTATCGCGAGAGTAGCGTTAATGGCTTTTTGGTCGGTGGCGCGAGTTTGAAGCCAGCTGATTTTACTAAAATTATTACCAGCACTGGTAAATAAGTAGTGTTTTTATGGCCATACGATTGATTTCTGAGGCAGGAGATTTACATGGTAAGCGGGTGATTGTACGAGCTTCCTGTAACGTACCGATAAAAGATGGTCAGGTAGCCAACATGTACCGTCTCAAGCGGGCGTTGCCCACGCTCGAGTTTTTGCGGGCGGCGGGCGCTCGAGTGATTGTGATTGCGCATATTGGTCGCGACGAGACGGATACTTTAAAACCTGTCCACGACGCCTTCTCAACTCTCATACCGATGAAGTGGGGTGGGAAGTTGGGGGGTGAAGAATTAACCTCTACACTCGCATCACTTCAGTCAGGTGAAATTGTAATGGTAGAAAACCTACGACAGGATGCACGTGAAGCCGACAATGACCCTGAGTTCGCAGCAATACTAGCGGCCCTTGGTGACATCTACGTGAACGATGCGTTTGATAATATTCACCGCGACCATGCGTCGATGGTGATCCTCCCTACGTTGCTTCCAGCCTATGCCGGACTGACGCTTGCTGATGAGTTGAGACACCTGGCGGCCGTGATGTCGCCAGACCAGCCAGGATTATTCATCATTGGTGGCGCCAAGTTTGAGACAAAACTCCCACTCATTGAAAAGTATCTTGCCTCGTACAGTCATGTATTTGTTGGTGGCGCACTTGCGAACGACGTACTCCTCGCGCTTGGATATGAGGTAGGAGTGTCACTTATTTCCGAGATGTCACTGAAGGGGCAGGCATTTCTCACGAATCCAAAGCTGATTCTTCCGATTGACCTCGTTGTCGAGAGTGCTCGTGGTGTCCGCATCTGCAGTATCAAGGATGTCCAGCCGGACGAAAAGATTACTGATATGGGACCGGGTACCGTCGCGCTTCTGGCGCCATATATTAAAGACGCAAAGACGATACTCTGGAATGGTCCCCTTGGTCTCTATGAAAATGGAGTGCCGGGCAGTACACAGGCCGTGGCGAAGCTCACTGCCGAGAGTGAGGCGATGAGTGTTCTTGGTGGTGGTGATACCGTGGCGGCGGTTGAGGAGCTCGGTCTCAATGACGCCTTCGGGTTCGTCTCAATTGGTGGCGGCGCAATGCTCACGCTCCTTGAAGCTGGTACCACCCGAGCCTTACAGGTACTTGGTTACGAAGGGCAGTCACGTTCATAAGCATCCTGAATGTAATAAAAGAAAACACTATCATATATGATAGTGTTTTCTTTTTTAGCGATGGAAGTTACTTAATAAAATATGGTCGGAGTTGTGTTGCGAGCGTCGCTAACTCATCGACACTCGCTTCATACCGATTCTCGAGCGTTAGCTCAGGTGAGTGACACGGATAGAGTCGTACGTGCACATGGGGGACTTCAAAGCCTTCAATCACCATACAAGTCCGGATCGTACCAAGTCCTTTATCAAGTGCAGACATCGCTTTTTTAGTCACGAGCATGAGGTGCTGATAGGCGTCATCAGCAACATCACCGATATACGCAACCTGTGGCTTTAGGATCACGAGAAGTTGTCCGGGCATGGTGGGATACTTGTCTGGGATAACGATAACAATATCGTCCTCATAAATAATCTCAGCCTGGATTTCGCGGTTGATAATACGGGTGAAAATTGATGGTGCATCAGTCATAGTGAATTCATGGTACCATAACCGGTACGTTATGACTCGTCCCTACACGGTAGCTCTTCCGCATACTACGCCTGATACGCTCCTTAATGATTTACTCTCACTTCGAGAGGTGACAGATGAGACAGCACGCGCGTCATTTTTAAACCCTGACTACCAGACGCTTCATGACCCGATGCTCCTTGCTGGCATGGACCAAGCCTGTGAACGTATCAAGGTAGCTATCGAGGGAGGACAACATATTGCCATTTTTAGTGACTACGATTGTGATGGGATCCCGGGTGCGGTGGTGCTCCATGACTTTTTTACCGCGATTGGGTACACCAATTTCTCAAATGTGATACCGCACCGCCACTATGAAGGCTTTGGGCTCAGTGTGGAGGCGGTAGAGAAAATGGCTACTGCTGGAGCGGCGCTCATCATTACGATTGACTGTGGTACGACGGACATTGAAGCAATCGAGGAGGCACGTAGACGTGGAGTTGATGTGATTGTGACTGATCACCATGAGCCCGGAGAGGTGCTCCCGGAAGCAATTGCAGTCATTAATCCAAAGCTCGGTGAGTATCCCTTCCCACACCTCTGTGGCGCTGGGGTGGTGTTTAAGCTTGTGCAGGCGCTTCTTGCCACCGGTGCCTACCCGCAGGTGACGCCAGGGCAGGAAAAGTGGTGGCTCGATATGGTTGGAGTAGCCACGATTGCTGATATGGTGCCACTCGTTGGCGAGAATCGTGTCTTCGCGCACTTTGGATTGACAGTACTCCGTAAATCACGACGACCAGGTCTCCAGCAACTCCTCAAAAAGAGCAGACTGCCGCAGCAGCATCTCACTGAAGAAGATATTGGCTTTACGATTGGGCCGCGGATTAATGCAGCGTCTCGGATGGATGCACCCGAGCATGCGTTTTTTGTCCTCTCGACGAAGGATGAGGGGTTGGCTGGAGCGTATGTTGACAAGCTTGAGCACCTTAACAACGAACGAAAGGGGGTGGTCGCGACCATGACACGTGAAATCAATCACCGCATGAATGAGATTGAAACGATGCCGCCAGTGATTGTGATGGGTAACCCTGACTGGCGTCCATCGCTCGTGGGACTGGCTGCCAATAAGCTCGCCGAGGAACACAATCGTCCGGTCTTCTTATGGGGGCGTGATGGGAATGCGGTTATTAAAGGGTCATGCCGCTCGGGTGGGGCGGTGAGTGTGGTGCGTCTCATGGAGCAAGTCGCTCATCATTTTGTAGAGTATGGTGGACATCATGCCTCGGGCGGTTTCTCGGTATTTGATGAGCATATCTTTACGCTTCCACACGCTCTTTCGGAGGCATACCATACGCTCGGGCATGAAGCAGTAGTATCAGAAGAGATGGTTGTTGATGCAGAGCTATCACTTGATGATGTGTATGGTCCGGTCCGGCAGGTCCTCAAGTCACTTGCCCCATTTGGGATAGGGAACCCGAAGCCATTATTTGCCTTTCCGCAGGTGCAGCCGCGGGCAGTCGAGAGTTTTGGTAAGGCTAAGGAGCACACCAAACTTATCCTCCCGAGTCGCTACGGGAGTATCGAAGCAATTGCCTTCTTTACCGCACCAACGACTTTTACTCGGGTGCCAACCACTGATGATTACTGTACGCTATTAGCCCATATTGAAGAGTCATTTTTTATGGGTCGCCGCTCAACTCGCCTTCGTATCGTTGACATTGTCTAGCCACTTGCTAGAGTTACTTTAGGATAATCATGAGGTGAAGTAATGCTGATAAAGCCAGGTGGCAGAAGACGCTTCTATCGTCCGCAGCGTCGTATGACTGTCATAGAAGAGAAACAGCTCATCTGCCCCATTTGTGGCCAGTTGGTTCGGGTGGGTGGGCCGTATAATGGTAACTATACCTTTATGCCGCACGCTCCAGCCAAGACAACACAGGTCAATGAAATCTGCAGAGGGACGAATACAACCATCAAAGCGTCGCCCAACCCTTAGGGCGGCGTTTTCTATTTCGTGCTATAGTGCAGGGACGTATGAAAAAAGTCATCTGCTATACCGACGGCGGCGCTCGTGGTAACCCTGGACCGGCGGCCATTGGTATCTACATCACTGATGAGTCTGGAGTAGTCCTCCGTGAAGTGGGACAGACTATTGGTAATAGCACCAATAACTTCGCTGAGTACCAGGCGGTCATGGTCGGGCTTGAGACACTCAAGCAGGTACTTGGTAAAGATACGAAGACTACCGAGGTGGAAATTCGTCTTGATAGCGAGCTTGTCAAAAAGCAACTCAATCATGAATATCAGATTAAAGAGCCAGGACTCGTACCACTCTTTATCGCCATTCATAATCTCCGGGTATCAAGCTTCCCGAAGCTGACTCTCACCCATGTCCCGCGTGCCCAGAATAAGGAAGCCGACCGCCTGGTGAATGAAGCGCTTGACGGTAAGCGGTAATCTACGGTAGGGTAGTCATTGTTGCTTTTTTTGGCGACGTATCACAGGGAGACGAAAATATGACCATTGCCTCGCATGTTGCAGAGTTGGTGCGGAAGCACCAGGTCTTGGACGATGCCGTTGACGATGTGCAAAGGAATCCGGCCGCGTGCCAGTTCACGCTTCGGAACATGAAGAAAGAGAGGCTCCGTCTGAAAGAGGCGGTTGCTCGTCTTCAGAAGTCCTCCTGACTATCCATGAATCTGCAGGTGGGCATCTCGCCCATCTGCACCCCCGTACCGCCGAGCACCCGCTCGGCCTTTTTGTACCACCATAAACTTGCAAAATCTGGCATCAAGCCGTACTGTAATACATAGGCGAGTCGCCAAGGGGGCAAAAGACAAATCTCGCCTGTCACCCTGAACAGAAACAGAAGCACGGAGGCGAAATGCTCCGCGATCTTTATAAGAAGAACCACCCCGCAATCTTTCCGGACGGGCAGAACGGTGACAGGTTTCCTGTTGGGGAATCCTACGTCTTCCGATACTAATCCCCGGAGTGGCATTCCTCTGACGGCTTACCGTTATGAATATCATGGTCACTACCATTAAAGGTACCCATGGTTGTCCGAGTCCGGGGCTGAAACACATTTTGACGCGATTGCGTCACTCATAGGGCTTCGTGCCCCGCCTCGGTTATCCATACCGGGGCGTTCCTCTCTTTCATGCCTGCTACACTATGTGTATGCAGGCCGTTGTCTTTTATACGCTCCTTCTTGGTTTCATTGTGGGTATCTTGCTCGAGGGGTTCGGCATTGACGCGACACTCCTCGTTTCACTTTGTCTCACTGTCGTACTGGTCGCTACCGTGATACTCCTGCGACGCATCCCTACCCCAGGGGTACCGTCACATAGTGCGGTCTTGTTGTTACTCGGTATCATCTGTTTCCTCAGTGCTACGGCCCTGGGGTTTTTTCGTACAGAGCTTTATACGGAAGCAATAACCCAGTCTGTGCTTTCGCAGTCGCTTGGTGAAACCGTTTCGGTAACGGGGCTGGTCGTCCGTGAGCCAGATGTGCGCGAGACAAGCACACTCCTCACGGTCGAAGTCGAGGATACGCGGGTCTTGGTCCGCACGGGCGATTCAGTGGCGACCTATGGTGACACCGTGACTATAACTGGTCGACTCGAAGCACCTCAGTCATTCACAAGTGAGCTTGGTCGCGTGTTTGATTATGAGGGTTATCTTCTCGCGCGCGGGGTGCTGTTTACTGTGTCCTTTGCTGACGTGACGGTAATTAGTGAGGGGAGTGGCATACTTTCATCACTCTATGTGATAAAGACATATTTTATTGAGTCACTCCGGAGTGTAATTCCTGCTCCTGCGAGTGAACTTGGACTCGGTCTCCTCCTTGGGGTCCAGTCTGGACTGGGTGACACTATTGAAGATGCGTTTCGTACCACCGGTATCATCCACATTGTCGTATTGTCTGGGTTTAACATCATGCTCGTCGTGACGTTTGTTCTGTTTATCTTGTCATTTGTGACTGGGTACAGGGCTCGACTGGTCGTTGGTGGTATTGGCGTTGTTATCTTCGCGCTTCTCGTGGGGTATTCGCCGAGTGTGATGCGGGCGAGCCTGATGGCACTCTTGTTTCTCGCAGGCACTCTGCTTGCTCGACCGTATCATATTCTCCGGATGCTTCTGCTGGCTGGGGTGATTATGCTCGCGTTTAATCCGCTTCTCCTTTGGTACGATATTGGCTTCCAGCTTTCCTTTATGGCGACACTTGGTCTTATCCTGGTGGCACCAGTTTTTGAGTCATGGTTTGCAAAGGTGCCGTCATGGCGGGTGTCGCTTAAGACGTATCTCGTGGCAACACTCGCTACCCAGGTGGCCGTCGCACCACTCCTCCTCTACCATATTGGAGAGTGGTCGCTCGTAGCCGTACCAGTCAACATGATGGTACTCCCACTTGTGCCAGTGGCGATGCTCCTCACCTTTATTACGTGTCTCTTTGCACTGGTATCACTTACCCTGGCCTATCCACTGGCGCTCATCACCACCTTCGTGCTATCGACCATTATCACGATTGCGGTCACCGTTGCTTCTTTGCCGTTTGCAGCTGTTGGGGTGCCACCATTTTCACCGTACTTGATACCGCTCCTCTACCTCCTCATTGCCTGCTTCTGGTATGTCCTCTGGTATCGACCACAGCATCGTGGGTATCACGGAGCGTATCTACCGCCCATCCCGCGCGAGCTCTATCAGTGGGTGATAGAAGAAGAGTCGGTCGTGCTTGCACGACTAAAAGCAAAAAAGCACCACGACTCCCGTGATGCTTCTTGAAGGTTGGCTGTCTTCTTTAGGCGACGCGTCCGGCGACGACACTCCAGTTGAGGTTGCGGAAAAAGGCTTCGACGTACTCCTTTTTCTTACTTGGGACATAGTCACGCATGTATGAGTGTTCCCACATATCAAGTGCAAGCACAATATCAAGGTCAGCGAGCTGTCCGAGATGTTGTTCATCGACCCAGGTCTGCACGAGCTGGTCGGTATGCGGGTCATGGTAGAGCATTGCCCAGCCAACACCACGAGTCATAGCAATCTGCTGAAAGCGCGCCTTCCACGCCTCGACGGTACCCCACTGTCGTTCGATGAGTTCTTTGAGTTTACCCTCGGGGAGTGTCTGTGCTCCACCTTCAAATTGGGTGAAGTAGTACTCATGGTTACGCATGCCGCCGAATTCAAACCCGAGTCGTCGCTGCATCTCACCAATCGCGTAGTTGTTGTTCTCAGGATCGTGACTGTATGCCTCAATCTTTTCGCGAATGAGATTCGTGTGCTTCACGTAGCCATTGTAGAGGCCGATGTGTTCATCAATGGTCTCCCGTGAAATACCATCAAGTTCTGGAATATCAAATGTCAGTGGGGTGTAATGCATAATTATTGTGGTGATTAGATTTCCATTTTAGCATACTGCTCATACTGTAAGGTTGTATACTAATAAGCATGATAGAAATGGCGCTGGTGCGACTCCTGGTACTCGTAGCGTTAGCGGGAACAAGTCTCTTTGCACTCGTGTTACCAAGTATGAGCGGAACGATAGATGACTCATTATTACGAGTCACCTTTCTTGATGTGGGGCAGGGGGACGCAATTCTAATCCAAACCCCAGATGGGGTTGATGTACTCATCGATGGTGGGCCTGATGCTGATGTCTTACACGAATTGCGTGCTGTCCTTGGAGTGTTTGACTCGACGATTGATATGGTGGTGGGGACCCATCCCGATAAAGACCATATCGGTGGGTTAGTGTCAGTGCTTGAAGCCTATACGGTCGGTCACATTCTCACGACCGAAAATCGTGGCGAAACGATGATAGCAGCTGAGTATCATGACGCCCTTACAAACGAAGGTGCGATAGTTACGAATGCCCGGGCAGGGCAGACATACGCCCTTGGTGCCTCGACCACGATGACGGTCTATGCGCCAGCGCGTGATCCGTCGATGCTCGAGAGTAATACGGCGTCTATAGTGGTTAAGATTACCTATGGTGAT
Source organism: uncultured Candidatus Saccharibacteria bacterium (assembly GCA_964618165.1). Classification (GTDB taxonomy): domain Bacteria; phylum Patescibacteriota; class Minisyncoccia; order Phycocordibacterales; family UBA918; genus OLB19. The sequence goes on from CAZTWW010000012.1 coordinate 26,117, forward strand.
GTCTCGTTTATGCTCACTGGTGACGCGCCGCAGAGCATCGAGGATAATCTCGTCGTAACGTATGGTACAGCGCTTCAGAGTGATGTCTTAAAGCTCGGCCACCATGGCTCAAAGACGTCATCAAGCGAGTTGTTCTTGCGTACGGTTGAGCCGACCTATACGGTCGTGTCCGCTGGAGCAGACAACACCTACGGACATCCTCATCCTGAGGTGATTGAGCGGGTGACAGCAAGCGGAGCGCTCATTAAGAGTACAGCGACGGGTGGACGGCTGACCTTTACAAGTGATGGTCAGACAGTGATGGTGCAGGAGTAAACAAAACCCCGAGCGTGAGCTCGGGGTTTTGGTGGTTAGATAATCTTCGCCGCCTTGAGGGTTTTGAAGGCTCCGTTCTTTGCAATGGTACGGAGACCCTTGGTTGATACGGTGACGGTGACAGTCTTCTCGAGTTCTGGCACAAAGATGCGACGCTTTTGGAGGTTTGGCGCACGCTTTGTCTTGCCAGACGGGTTGAACTGCGTCGCACGAGTGCGGTTGCTGTACTTGCCACCAATCTGAGTAGTCTTACCAGTAATGTCGCATTTCTTTGCCATAATCGTTAATTTAAGTCCCGGTATACTACCACGGACCGTTAATATTGCAAGTTCAGCCTGCTAGCAGTCTTGCAAATCTATATCGAGTAGCTCGCTTGCATTATTTGTTTTGTACTGAGCGTGTACAGTATATAGGTGTTAGGACTTCTCATGGGCTAAATGTATAATATAGGCACTATGGAACCGCTTACTATTGCGCTTATTATTGGTCTCGTTGTATCGGTGGTGCTCCACGAGGTGGGACATGCGTATGCTGCTAATTGGCTCGGGGACCCAACGGCTCGCCTCGAAGGACGACTATCGGTCAATCCGCTCGTGCATATTGATCCTTTGATGTCTGTGATAGTGCCCGGACTCCTCGTACTCTCTGGCTCACCGCTCCTCTTTGGTGCCGCGAAGCCAGTTCCGTATAATCCCTACAATTTTAGTAACCAAAAGTGGGGCGAGGCCATCGTGGCGGCGGCTGGACCGGCGGTAAATGTGCTTTTAGCCCTTATTTTTGCCGGTATTGTGCAGTTTAGTGAGGAGCTGGGGGTGTCTGAAACCTTCATATTCTTATCGACGCAGCTGGTCGTAATGAACCTTTTCTTGGCCGTCTTTAACCTTGTACCGATCCCGCCACTGGATGGATCAAAGATTCTCCCACGCTTTTTGCCATTCTCACTCCGGATGCAGTACGAGGGGTTTCGTCGCTATTTAGAGCAGAATGTGATGTTGGCGTTTAGTCTCGTTATCTTCCTGTTTGTGATAGTCCTCGGTGACCCGCTCTACAAAATCACCTTTACTATCGCCAGTTTTCTCGTTGGCTGAAACACCTTGCAAAAAGTATTCTCGCGTGTTATAGTCACTGCAGTGAGATACCTCGCCACTCGGCGAGGTGCAGCCGGGAGGTAATACTCCTGTGCGCCCCTGGGGAGTGAGGCCGAGCAGGTGCGTGTTCCCCCTTCGCATTTGTTCGGTCTCCGCCTCTCTTTTCCAGCTTTACCCGCTGGATTTTTAATACCCGGGCAGATTTCACAAACGGTATAAATTTGGTATACTGATTCCAGAACGATTCCGGGCAAGTCTACCCTCACCTCCTTGCTGCCTTGTGGAACTCGCAAAACGTTGAGGGGCGGTCGACACCGTCATGTGACCCGCAAGGTCTCGCCCGGCATCGATAGGCCGATCGCCCCTCAGCACTTTCCCCCATCCTGCTTCGGCGGGATTTAATTTACCCTTGCAAACTAAGGGTGTCTATAGTATTCTACGCGGGCTTTATGGCAACAATAAATCAATTAACCAAGAAGAAGCGCCGTG
>CAZTWW010000013.1:0-21724 GCA_964618165.1 uncultured Candidatus Saccharibacteria bacterium
GTTGGTGAACGTCTCCGAATGTACGATGATCGCTTAGTATCGCATGGCTTTATGACCGTTTTACTGTTGCGGCTCGTTCCTCTGTTTCCGTTTAATGGTCTCAATGTTGCACTCGGACTAACGCAGGTTAAGTTGCAGCACTACGCGCTTGCTACTGGTCTTGGAATCATACCGGGCACAGTAGCGTATGTGTACTTTGGTAACGCGATTGCGACCGTATCGCCACGTGAGATTGTGATAGCGGTTTTGGGAATACTCTTATTAATCGTTGCTGGACGGTTATTATCAAAACGACTTTCATCTGTATGAAAAAACAAGTTTTTGACATTATTGTTATTGGTGCAGGTTCGGGTGGTTTAAACATCGCTGGCTTCATGAATAAAGCTGGATTTCGTGTCTTACTTATTGATAAAGATGATGAGTCAATTGGTGGTGATTGTCTTAATTTTGGCTGTGTACCATCAAAAGCATTGCTCCATGCATCTCATCAGGTGGCAGCAGCTCGGTCTGCGACACGCTATGGAGTAAACGTTGAAGGGGCAGTGTCTTGGTCGGCTGTTCGTGATGAGATACAGCGCAAACAGGTAGTCTTTCGAGAGCATGAGAGTAAGCGTTGGTTTGAGTCGCAGGGTATGACTGTTACATTAGGAGAAGCGCAGTTCGTCGACCATGAGACGGTGACGGTCAATGGTGAACTATTTTCAGCAAAGCGTATCGTAGTGGCAACTGGTTCGCGTCCACGCCCGCTCACAGCACCAGGAGTGGAGCAGGTGACTACAGTTCTCAATAACGAGTCGGTATTTACTATGAAGACATTACCGAAAACTATTCTCATTGTCGGGGCTGGACCAATCGGGATCGAGATGGCGCAAGCGTTTGCACAGTTAGGTTCAACCATCATTGTGGTAGATCCCGGACAGCAGATTTTAAATCGTGAAGACAAAGATGTAGCGTCGATAGTACAGAGCGAACTCGAGAAACTCGGTATTGTGTTTCGGCTCGGGGTAACACTCGATGCATTTACTGGACCAACAGCGGCTCGTGTTACGTATCCAGACGGTCAGACTGAGGTAATTACATTTGATGCGATATTTACTGCGATTGGTCGCATCCCAAATACTGAAACGCTCGCCGTAGAAAAAGCGGGAGTGACGCTGACATCTCGTGGATACATCGAGGTGAACAATCGCCTCCAGACCCGTAATCCTCGTGTGTTTGCGTGTGGCGATGTGGCAGGAAACTTCCAGTTTACGCACGCAGCTGAGGTGCATGCCGGGGTCATCATTAGCAATTTTTTCAGTCCATTTAAGAAGACATTTAATCCAAACCACATGGCATGGACCACGTTCACAAATCCAGAGGTGGCAACCTTTGGTCGCTCCGTCAGGGAATTAACTGAAGAGCAAGTGTCGTTTCGGACTATTACGCAGTCTTTCGTGGATGATGATCGTGCGATTGTCGATGACTATCGGTATGGTCTCACTAAGGTACACGTTTCGCCTCAAGGGATAATCCTTGGCGGTACCATGGTGGCGCCACAGGCAGGTGAGTTAGTGCAGGAGTTGATTCTCCTCATGGTCATGAAGCGGCCAATCACAACACTGTTTACTAAAGTCTATTCGTACCCGGTGGCAACACGAATTAATAAGCGACTCGTGACGGTAGAAAAAAGTAAACAACTCACTACCTTTACAAGAAAACTGTTACGTTTTTTGTATTAATCGCGGACGGTGATAGTGGTCCCGAGTGGTGCCCACTCATAGACCGTGCGAGCAAGAGCGGGTGGGAGGTTCACGCAGCCATTGCTATACTGGCGGCCAAAGTTGTTGTGCCAGTACGCACCGTGGACGACGGCACCCTGCTTCGTGAAGTAAAGATTCCAGGGGACACCGGGGAGGTCGTAATAGTTGGTACTAATGCCGGGAATCGGACCTTGCATGTACCTCGATGGTGTTTTGCGGAAAATAGTGAAGGTTCCGCGTGGGGTCGGGGTGAGTTCACGACCAGTTGAGATGGTGTGGGTGGCGACGAGCGTGTCTCCATCATAGCGAAGGAGGAGCTGATCACTCCGGTCTACAATCATTTGTTTTGAGGTGGTGCTCGTGGTGGCCGTAAGCTCGCTTGGTCCGTCGGTCAAGACAACGGTGCCGGCACTCGCTTCAATAAACCACGGTAGCGTGAGTCGGTCGCTGTAGCGGAGCGCTTCAGGGAAATCAAGTTCGTACCAGAGCGTGCCATCGCTCGTTGTCGTACTCCCTTTGATATAGAGGAGACTCCCAATACGGAGCGGGGTGCGGGGAGTACTGGTGGTGCTTGGGCGGCTCATGGCGCGGACACAGTCTTTGTTAACCGAAATACTGCACCCCTTCGTGATTTCGAGGTAGCGGGTTGGCGCCACTGGTCCCAGTTCTGGTGGTGGGGGCATGGTCGGGGTACTGGTAGCGGGTGTGGTAGTTGCAGCCGTTATCACGGCTGCTGATTGACTCAGTAGTTTGCTTGGTGGGAGAGGGACTTGTGTGTATGTGTCAGTAGGGTGAGTCAGTTGCCAGAGCGCGAATATACCCACAATCATGAGGGTGGTACCACCAAAAGCGATAAGAGGGCGGACCATGGGTATCTGTAGCATACGATTGAATGTCTCTCGGGGCAAATGTTGCGTCGTGGTTCCGTCCGTGGTATAGAGGTTCTCTATGTTTGATTTTACAGGTCTGATGGCTCTCCTTGATCCGGTAACGGTTGATTTTGCTATTGATTTAGCGATTGCTGTTGCCCTTGGATTTTTGATTGGGGCTGAGCGAGAGCTCCGTAACAAAGATGCTGGTATCAGTACCCATACCTTTGTTATTTCTGGTGCGATGCTCTTCACCTTTATGTCGGCGACAGTTGACCCGGCATCACAGTCGCGTATTGCGGCACAGATTGTGTCAGGTATCGGCTTCCTGGGTGCTGGTCTCATTCTTAAGGATGGTGCCAGTGTAAAGAACCTCACCACGGCGGCGAGTATCTGGTTTGCTGGAGCGATTGGTATGGCGATTGGATTTGGGTACCATCAAATCGCCATTATTGCAGCGATTGCCTCAGTCCTTATTCCACGTATTCCGCATGTGCGGCCAGCGCGGGTAGTGGTGCCGACACCGGTCAAAACGAAAGATGATGACCAGCCTGGAGCTCCGACGATTGACGACTAATCGTTGTACACCCCGTATCCCGGGTATACGTGCGTCCCTTGCTACAATATAAGCGAGGGACGTTATTCGTATAAGTATGAAAACGTATGATGAAAAAATATATAAGTGAAGGATTAGGGACCTTCGTACTCACACTTGTTGTTGCGCTTGGTCTTGCTGGTATATTCCCGGTTTCGGTTCCGATTTTAGCGGCGCTGACACTGGGACTTTTTGTATATACGCTTGGTCATATCTCAGGCGTACATATCAACCCAGCGGTGACGGCTGGATTATGGAGCCTTAAAAAAATCTCAACTGATGATGCGGTAAAGTATATTGTGGCTCAGTTTATTGGTGCAGGTGCTGCCTTGATGCTTATCCCGAGTCTCGTGGCCGAACCGCGTGTATTGTCAGTGACGGCGGATTTTGGTACCGGGCTCGCGGAGCTCATTGGTACGGCTTTGTTTACCTTTGGTATAGCGGCGGTCGTGTTTGGTAAGGTGCCGGGGAGTCAGCATGGTATGGTTATCGGCGGTTCGCTCCTCCTTGGTATTGCGGTCGCAGCATTGCTTGGTAGTAACGGTGTCCTTAATCCAGCGGTGGCACTCGGCGTTGGCTCATTTAATGTTATGTATGTGCTTGGACCGATTCTCGGCAGTATCCTTGGGATGCAGATATACCGACGACTGGCAGTGATGGATTAGTGCAGGGGTGAATATCTAGAAGGCAAAAGGCTCTCAACATGAAGCCTTTTTGCGTCCCCGTTCTCGCGGTAGATTTAGTCGTTGCTTCGGGGTATACTCACACATACTTATGGCTGATGCGATTTTGGCGTTTATTACCGAACAGGGGTATCTCGGTGTGTTTATTTTAATGGTGGTGGAGAATCTCTTCCCACCAATTCCATCTGAAGTGATTTTGCCGTTTATTGGCCACTTGGCAGCGACGGGTGAATTATCTTTTGTGCCAGCGCTCATTGTGGCTACTCTTGGGGCAGTGTTTGGTACCTCGCTCTGGTTTATGCTCGGATGGATTGTGCCGGTGCCAGTCCTCGAGCGTTTTTTTGCTCGTTTCGGTGGATATGTGGCGATTAGTCTCAAAGACTTCAAGGGTGCGACGAACTTCTTTACGAAGTACGAACTTCCAGCGGTGTTCTTTGGGCGCATGATTCCTGCGGTACGGTCGGTGATTTCGATTCCAGCCGGTTGTGTACGGATGTCGCCATGGAAGTTTTTGGTATTCTCAAGTGCTGGTGCATTAATTTGGAATTCGCTATTAATCGGGTTTGGTTTTGTGTTTCTTGATGATTACGGTGTGGTGCAGAAGTACATGAGTCCGATTGCTGATGGTATCATCATGCTCTTTATCTTGGCGTATGTCGCTCAGGTGGTACGCTTTGTGTGGCGACGTCATGTCGAAGGTAAGTAACCATGTACCGATTGTAGTGATTGGCGGTGGAGCCGCTGGTCTTATTGCAGCAATTACGGCAGCCCGTACGGGTGCACGGGTGTTGCTCCTCGAGAAGAATGCAGTCGTCGGTAAGAAGCTTTCTGTCACAGGCGGCGGTCGCTGTAATATCACGAATGCGACCCCGCTCGTACGTGATCTATTGTCTCACTACCAAGAGGCGGGAAAGTTTTTGTTTTCACCCTTTGCCAAGTTTGGAGTGACGGAGACCAGGGCCTGGTTTGAAGCGATTGGTGTGCCAACGGTCGAACAGGCTGAACGACGAGTCTTCCCGGTACATGAGTCGGCACCAAAGGTGACCAGCGCACTCCTTGCGACTGCCAGGGATGCGGGGGTAACAATACGAACGAAGGTCCCAGTGAGTAGTATGCGTTTTGTTGATGACCGATACGAGCTAACGCTACCTGGAGAACGACTGTTTGCTTCGGTCGTCATACTCGCCACTGGTGGTGTCTCACATCCAGAGACTGGTTCAACCGGGGATGCGTTACCGTGGCTGGCGGCACTTGGTCATAAAATCGTGGTACCTGAGAGTTCACTTGTCCCAGTTGCGGTGGCAGAACATCACGAGACGAGTCGGGTGAGTGGCATCGCTCTTACCGAAGCTCGGGTCACGGTGCGTAGTGGGGAAGAGATACTCTCTGATAAGACCGGCAAAATTCTTTTTACTCATTTTGGACTGAGTGGCCCGGCTATTTTAAATGCGAGTCGTATGGTAGTAGAGGCGCTTGCTCACGGTCAGGCGACCATTTGCCTCGATCTGTTACCAGAGATGCCCATTGATATGCTCGAGACCTGGTTGATTGAAAAAACGATGATAAATCGCAATAAGCTTGTTGTGAATGCAGTGCGCGAATTATTGCCAACCGCCCTCGTGAAGGTGGTGATGGAGCGGGCAGGTATCGATGTGGCGCTACCAGGACAGGCATTAACGGTGGCGCTGCGCCGTCGGCTAATTTCAACTCTAAAAGCATACCAACTTACCCCGACGCATGTGCTTGGGCCGGAGCATGCGATTGTGACATCAGGTGGTGTTGAGTTGCCTGAGATTGATTTTAGAACAATGGAATCGAAGCGTTGTAAAAACTTATTTATTGTGGGTGATGTGCTCAATATCAACCGTCCGTCGGGCGGCTTTAGTCTCCAGCTCTGTTGGACGACTGGCTACGTAGCTGGACTCGAGGCTGGAACGCGGGTCCTAGAGGCGAACAAAAAGTAATGTAGCCGTCACGATGACGTAGAGGAAGCCGGCAATTAGTACCGCGGCGGCGGCGAGGTCCTTGCTCCGACCAATATTATCGTGTGTCTCTGGGTGGAGGTGATCAAGGGCGTATTCAAGGGCCGAGTTTTGAATCTCGGTAATCAGAATGAGACCGTAGGTAACAACAACAAGCAGGAACTCTTCTGCCGTCAATGGCAACATGAAGTAAAGAACGAAAATAGAAATACTCCCGAGCCCGTAGACAGCGAGACGAACACTCCGGTCGTAACGAAGACTGAAGTGAAAGCCTCGAAACGCATACACAAACCGGCGCCATTGTGTGAGGAGGAAATGCATATGGTACACTATACCATATGAAGATTATTCTCATTATCCAAGCAATCATTATTGTACTTGGCGCGTACTACATTTATACACTGCGTCAGACCACAGAAGAGCCAGTAGTTGCTACCCCGGTGGTGACACCAGAACCGCTTCCAGAGACACCGCCACTAACCCCAACCACATCTCCCATCGAACCAGTCACGGTAGAATCAGAGATTAGTGGACCAAATGATGCTGGTATGGAGTGGCCAATTATTGAGGGTGAGCTTGAGAGTCGCTAGACGACTACGCCTTCCAATCTTTTTCGGCGTAGATAGCGATAGTGCGACGCTTGCGGGCGCGGCCACGAAGCACGTGCTTGTGTGAGCGGTAGATCTTGTGAATGATAAACTTTTCTCCGAGAAACGCGGTGAGGGCTTCTTCTGTGTAGACGTATTCTGGGACACCGATGACCGGGTGAATGTAGGTGTTCGCTTCGTTTGCGGGGGCGTCTTTGAGGAGGCGGCGTGTGTGGAGGTCACCATCAGCGAGGAAGGTTTTCATAAACAAGAACCCGCCAGGTTTCAGAACTCGGAAGATTTCGTCACGGAGAAATTCACGCTCTTTTTCACTCAAGAAGTGTGAAGTCATCATATCGAGGACGAGTGACTGTGAGTTATCGGGGAGGGTGATGGGTCCAGCGATAGAGCGGGCCTCGTAGCTGAGGTCAGTTCCGGCGGACGCAGCCTTCGCCTGAGCCACGGCAGCAGTTGAGATGTCGTACCCTACACCTTTCATGCCAAAGGTGCGAGCGAGGTAGATGAGGTTGCGACCATTACCACACCCCACATCAAGAACGGATTCGTTTGGACGAAGTATATCTTCACGTTCTTGGCGGGGGATCCAGCGGGTAAACTTCTCAAGGTCATCACTCGCCTCAGTTGAGAGCTTGAGGTGGTTGGCGTTTTTGTATTCGTTATCCCAAAACGTTGCGCCGTGTTGTTTGCGCTTTTGTTTGCGGATGAAGGGGCGTTTTGCCATAGTTGCTAAATTATATCATAAAAATCATATTTTACAATGGTATTACGAGGCGCAGATAAAGAAGCGCATGGTATACTCTCTGAGTATGAAAAACCCATGGATTATCATCGGCGTGATTGCCGTTTTACTTATTGGTGGAGCAATTTGGTACTCTGGTCAGGCAAATGAGCGGTACAACGAAGGGGTTGAAGTGAAAGCCCATATTAAGGGTAACCCTGATGCAGCAGTAAAACTCGTCGAGTACAGTGACTTCCAGTGTCCGGCTTGTGCTCAGTTCCAGCCAGTCATAGCCGAGATTCTCGCGGAATACGGTGATCAGATGTCGTTTGAATACCGACATTTCCCGCTGACACAGATTCACCGACTCGCCGAACCAGCCGCGCGTGCTGCTGAAGCTGCCGGACAACAGGGTAAATTCTTTGAATTCCATGACCTCTTGTTTGTAAACCAGGGTACCTGGTCAAATAGCACGAACCCGGCGCAATTTTTTGTCCAGTATGCCACTGAGCTCGGTCTCGATGTGGAGCAGTTTACCCGCCAGCAACGATCGTCAATTCTGCGTAATCACGTGCAGTCACAGTTTAATGAGGCGCGAGAGCAGGGCTTCACCGGAACACCATCATTCCTCCTCAATGGTGAACGGATGACCTTCAGTACCTTTGATGAGTTCAAGGCTCAGATTGTGGCAGCGATTAATCCAAATGTCACCATTAATCCCGAGGCAGGTATGGAAACAGTGGTTGATATGAATGCGAGTGGTACACCAGCTGTTAACGCTGAACCAGCCGTTCGTTTTGGACTCTAGTAGTCCCAAGTAGTGACTCATATGAAACACACAAACCACCTAGACAAACTAGGTGGTTTGTGATATAATAAGCGTCTTATTCTCTAGTCTTCGTTATCTCCACATGGCGAAAAAGAAAGAAAAAAACATCATTGCGTTTGTGGCGTCGACGAAGCCGTCGTCTTTAGTGAGTCTTAAAGGGTACGAGGCGAAGACTGGTAAAAAGCTCCGCACGATGTTTATTATCGACGAAAAAAGTTTTGTGCCAGAAAAGGAATACTGGTGCGATATTTTGCTCGCTATTGATTTCTCTAAACCTCACCGCATTGCTGAGGCACTTTTGCCGTACCAGGACGAACTCCTGGCCATTACCTGTCGCAGTGAGGCTAATATTGCGCGCTTTGCGAAGGTGATTCCGTTTGTACCGTATCTCCGTACGCCAACGTCTGAGTCACTGACCTGGGCGACCGATAAGTATGAGATGCGCAAGCGCTTTCGACTCTTTGATCCACGAATCACACCAAAGTTTACCCGGGTTAAAGATACGACAAAAGCTGAACGGGCTCGGGTAATTGCTAAGGTGGGCTTTCCGATGATCATCAAGCCGACTAACCTCGCTGCCAGTCTTTTTGTATCGATTTGCTATCACGAAGACGAACTCGAGAAAGCACTCTCAACCTGTTTCAAAAAAATCAAAAAGGCGTACCAAAACGATAAGCGAATGGAAGAGCCGAAGGTGATTGCTGAGCAGTACATGGAGGGTGATATGTACTCGATTGATAGTTATGTAAACTCTCGTGGAGTTGTGTACCATCTACCGCTCGTGCGCGTGAAAACTGGTAAGGATATTGGTCACCAAGACTTCTATGGTTACCAGCAGATTACGCCAACGACCCTGAAGGGTGAGACAGTAAAGCGCGCTGAGGCGGTGACCGAGACCGCGATTCACGCACTTGGTCTACGGAGTACCACGACTCACACGGAACTCATGAAAGTAGACAATGAGTGGAAGGTAGTTGAGGTTGGGCCACGTATGGGTGGAGCTCGCGATGAGCTCTACAAACTCAGTTGTAATATCGATCATCCTCTCAACGATGTCCTTATTCGTATTCCACGCAAGCCGAAGATTCCACGTAAGTGTACGGGTAACGCTGTTTACATGAAGTGGTTTTTGCCGAAGGAGGGTGTCATCACCGCCATGCAGGGCATCAAGAAAATCGAGAAGCTTGAATCATTCTACCGCATTGAAGTGAATAAGAAGGTGGGTGATAAGGCGACCTTTGCTCGTAATGGCGGACGATCAGTATTCAATCTCTACTTGCAGCATCGTGACCGCGCTAAACTTCTCGCTGATATCCGACGCGTTGAGCAACTCGTTAAAATTAAAGTGAAATAAATGGGGAACGGTACCTTTTGAAGAAGGTGCCGTTTGCTATGATAGGAGGATATGATGCGTACGCGTAATTTTGTTCTCCTCCTCTTATCGATTACGATGCTGGCTCTCGCTGTGGGGATTACCTCAGTGTCTACCTTATCGAGTTCTATCTCATCGTTAGGTAGCTACGTCACTGACTCGATGGGAATCGAGCGTGACTATACTGCCGAGATACCGAGTGAACCGGATACCCGCGGAGAGCGGATTGCGACGCTGCGAGCTAAGATTGCTGAACGTCTTGATGCACGAGCACCAGAGCAGGTCGCTGAGGAGATGACTGAACCTGCTCCGACAGAGGAGTCAGCTACGACGACACCCGCTATTGCAACCGTCGAGCTCTGCTCATGGCATAGTCCATCAGCTGTTGTGTGGGAGCCAAGTCTTATACAGCAGGAGAATCGAGAGGGTATGCGTGTCTACTATGAAGCTGGTCCAGAGACGATTGATCCAAACACTGGTTTACCAGCACAAAGTGAAATTGTCCGGGCTCGTATACCACTCCGCACTGGTCCAGCCGGAGCAACATCGTGTCTCCCGAGTGATGTCATTGGTGTGGCGCTCGATGGTTCACTTATCCGTAATAATGAAACCGCACTCTATACCGTCTTTGGGGGTGATACGCTTATCGGCTACGCGCTTGATGGGTTCCCAATCTATGGCGTTACTTCCGGTGTGACGCCTGACCGCTGTGGTGGCGTCATGGTTAGTGGTAGCTATCGCTATGTACTGCAGACCGACCGACCTGGACTCATTAGCTGCTATAGTGGTCAACCGATCATACTCCGGTAGAGTCCCTAGATCCTTCTGCTATACTACAGGCATGAAAAAATTTCCGACTGGCTTTTATTGGGGAGCGGCGACGGCGTCATATCAAGTGGAGGGCGGTATCGAGAATACCGATTGGGCTGAGGCGGCCCGTGAAGGGCGAGTGCCAACGTGTGGTCAGGCGTGTGATCACTATAACCGCTTTGAGAGTGACTTTGATCTAGCAAAAGAGCTGGGACATAATGCTCACCGCTTTTCGGTTGAGTGGGCCCGCATTGAGCCTGAGGAAGGGAAGTTTGATAAAGAGGCGATTCTTCACTATCGTGAGGTCCTTAAGGCACTTCACGCTCGACGTATCACGCCATTTATCACACTCTGGCACTTCACGCTCCCGTTATGGTTTTCACAGAAAGGAGGCTTCGAGCGCGCTGACGCACCGGAACTCTTTGCGCGCTACTGTGCACACGTCGTCAGTGAACTGGGTGACCTCTGTACTCACTTCTCAACCATCAATGAACCGAGTGTGATTGGGAGTAACGGTTGGCTCCGTGGTTCCTGGCCTCCATTTAAGCGCTTCGCAGCGACTGACTTGGTGGCGATAACGAACTCAGGACGACAGCACGAGGCACGGGCAAGTAAAGGCATCAAACCATTTTTCTTGTGGCTCTACGTCATGAAAAACCTCGCTAAGAGTCATAACGCAGCCTATCGTGCAATCAAGGCTGTGCGACCAGAGGCACAAGTTAACTTCGTGCATCACGTTATCGTCTTTGATTCGAACAAAAATCCTTTCAATCGACTGAAAGCCTATATAGCAAATTATTCATGGACACACTTGTTTATGAAGCGGACTGAGGGTCACTATGACACCATTGGTCTCAACTACTATTTCTATACACAGTTTGGTGACACCCGGCAGTGGAAGAAAACTGACATGGATTGGAATTTTGCTCCCGAGAAAATATATGACGCCCTCATGATGTTAAAGCGTTATAATAAACCAGTGATCGTCTGTGAGGCGGGGCTCGCTGATGCGGATGATTCAGATCGGGCGGAGTATATAACGAAGCAGGTTGATGGTGTCTGGCGAGCGATGAGAGACGGCGTCAAAGTCGAAGGGCATATCTACTGGTCCCTCTTTGATAATTACGAATGGGCGCTTGGGTTTGAGAAGCGGTTTGGTCTCATTGAGATTGATTATGACACCCTTGAGCGCAAGGTACGTCCATCTGCGTACGTGTATAAAGAAATTTGTCTGCAAAATGGTCTGGTAGAATAAAGCCATCATGGCATGGATTCTCCTCGCGACCCTCGGTCAGTTTTTGAACGCGGTCGTCGCCTTTCTCGATAAGTACATTGTCTCAGACGAGAAAGTGTTACCACGTCCGTTTGTATATGCCTTTTACTCGTGTCTTCTCACTGGTGGGTGGGCGATTGTCTATGTGCTTGGGTATATCCCTGGGCTTCAGATGCTCGGCTTTCCTCATCTTGAGAATGTCCATTCACCAAGTATTCAGGTAGTCGCGATGTCATTCCTCGCGGCGTATACATTCTTTATGGCACTCGTGTCCATGTATGCTGCCCTCAAGGAGTCTGAGGCAGTCAATGTGATGCCGGTGATTGGGGCGGTTTCGGCGTTGGCCTCGTTTGGGATGAGTGCACTCTTTCTCGATACACCATTTCTTATGAATTACCTCTGGGGTGTCATAGTGCTTGCGCTTGGTACGTCGCTTGTTGCGCAGACACTCCCCGATTGGGATGTGGGACTCCATTCATTTCATAGTGGCCTCTTTTTTGCACTCCACTATGTGACGATGAAAGGACTCTTTCTTGAAACCAACTTTGATGATGGGTTCTTCTGGTCACGAGTGGGGTTTGTACTGTTTGCGCTCTCACTCCTCTTGGTACCTACGTACCTCAAAAAAATTCGTGAACAGTCTGGTAATACGAGTGCCAAAACTGGTGCTTTGGTGATTGTGACTAAGGTACTTGCTGGGGTGGCAGCGTTTCTCCTCCTTAAGGCAACCGATTGGGGTGATGTAGCAGTGGTGCAGGCGCTTGATGGAGTGAAGTTTGTCTTTATCCTCCTTATCACGATTCTCTTTGCTGAGCTGTTACCAAATAGTGCGGCTACCGGTGAGCCGCGCCCGCGTGAGAACATGCGTCGTATCCTCTACGTGGCACTCATTGTGGTTGGATACTTTATTCTTTTCTTATAGCTATGCGTCACCTCAAACGAGTATTGATAGCACTCCTCTTCCTTGGCCTATTCTTGGCTCTTGTTGTGGCACTGCTCGCATATAAACCTAAGCCGGAACGGATATCGTACGGTATGTCATTTAACACGCCGTACGCGCGTGAGCTTGGTCTTGATTGGCAGCAGACGTATGATGCGATTATTGATGAGCTTGGAGTACGCAAGCTTCGCTTGGCGGCGCATTGGCCAATGGTCGAGCCTGCTGATGATGTCTGGAATTTTGAAGAGCTTGACTATCAGGTACGAAAAGCCGAAGAAGTAGGCGCGACGGTAGTATTTGCAGTCGGACGACGATTGCCACGCTGGCCTGAGTGTCATATCCCTGAGTGGATAAAAGGACAATCCAAAGAAAATGAACAGACCGAGCAGCTTGAGTATATGACCAAGGTCATTGAGCGCTATAAGGACAGTCCAGCTATTATCTACTGGCAGGTTGAGAATGAACCATTTCTTTCGATGTTCGCCTTTGAGCATTGCGGACCACTTGATGAGGCCTTCCTCGCTCGCGAGGTGGAGTTGGTACGGAGTCTTGATGCGACGCGACCAATTCTCGTGACTGATAGTGGCAATCTCGGGACGTGGGCAGGAGCCTTCCGTCACGGAGATGCGTTTGGGACGAGCGTGTACGTATACTTCTGGAATCCAGAACTAGGCCAATTCAGAACTGTCCTTCCACCATGGTTTTATCGCGCTAAGGAGCGGGTGATGAAGCTGTGGTATGGAGATAAACCGACATTTCTGATTGAGCTTTCGGCTGAACCGTGGCTGATTGAGCCGGTTGTTAATGTGCCGCTTGATGTGCAATATTCACGTATGAATATTGATAAGTTTAATGACATTCTTGCCTACGCTGAGCGCACTCGCTACGAAGAACAGTACCTTTGGGGAGCTGAGTGGTGGTACTGGCTCCATAAGCAGGGTGAAGACGCGATGTGGAATCGTGGTAAGGAACTGTTCAGTACCGCAACTTCTACGGAGTAAAGTTTCTGCGGTATACTAGTTACCGTATGGAAATAGCAAAACAAATTGTACTTTCGAGTTTGATTACTGTTTTGATTATTGGTGGAATTTTATATAGCTTTCGTGAGCCAATTGGTCGCTATTTATTAGCCAATAGTGCACTGGTCTCTCACTCGGCGCCTGACAGCGGGTCAACACCATCGGTGCGCACCGACGATGTGGTGCCTGATATGATTGAGCGGGTTAATGACGCGGTAGTGTCGGTGGTGGCGACGAAAGATGTCCCAATCTACGAGCGTTACTATGAAGAATACAACCCTTTTGGTGACTGGTTTGGCGGGTTTGCAATCCCGCGTGTTCGCGAGAATGGTCGTGAGGCGCAAGAGGTCGGTGGTGGCTCGGGGTTTGTTGTAAGTACCGACGGCTTCATTATTACGAATCGTCACGTGGTAAGTGATAACGAAGCGCGGTACTCGGTGATTTTAAATGATGGCAAGAGCTACGACGTAGAAGTGGTTGCTAAAGATCCAGTTCTTGATATCGCAGTGCTTCAGTTTACGGAGGTTCCAGAAAATCTGACTATCCTCACGTTTGCTAATTCAGATGAGGTTCGGCTCGGTGAGACCGTGGTGGCTATTGGTAACGCTCTCGCTGAGTTTCGTAATTCAGTATCGGTTGGAATAGTGTCCGGACTCTCTCGATCAATAGAAGCTCGTGACGGACGAGGACAGACCGAGCTTCTGAGTAATGTCTTCCAGACTGATGCGGCTATTAATCCGGGTAACTCAGGTGGACCGCTTCTCAACCTTGAGGGTAAGGTGGTGGGCGTGAACGTGGCAGCGTCGCTCGGCGCCGAGAATATCGGTTTTGCAATACCAGCGAATGCGGTGACTCAAATAGTAGCGTCGGTTGAGGAGCATGGTGAAATAAGACGCCCGTATCTTGGGGTGCGGTATGCGATGGTGACACCACGTTTAGTTGAGCTCAATAACTTACCGGTCGACTACGGTGCGCTGATTGCTCGTGGTGAGAGTCGGGAAGAGTTGGCGGTCATGCCTGGTTCGCCAGCGGACAAAGCCGGACTCCGTGAGAATGACATCATTCTTAGTATTAACGGCACGAGTCTCCGTGATACTGATTTTGCCACCATATTGCGCACTGAGTCGGTTGGCAGTACCGTCTCACTCCGTGTCTACCGGGCTGGGGAGGAAATTGAGGTGGCAGTTACCCTGGAAGCGATGCCCGTAACGCCATAACTGTAACACTATGAAAGATATATATACGAAAGTGCAACGTGAGACGGTAGCAAAAATTGAAACCACCGTCAGTGAAGCGACGAAAAAGTTCGAAGCGGTGGTTGAGCCGAGTCGAGAGACATTCGCGAAGCGCTACCCGGGCCTCTTCTCAATGTTGGCGACTTTTGGGGTAGCCGCTACTTTTTTAGGGTTTGAGCAACTCCTCCTCGCATTTGATGTGCTTGAGCGCTACCCACTACTTATCTTCATGTTAGGTATTGGTATCCTTGCACTCACTGGTACACTGTATAAGAAAATGCAGTAATGCTATGAACTTTTTTCAGTTTGTTTTCTCATTTTTGTACGTCCGTAATTGGCATACTGGCCAGTACGAGCTTTCTCGTTCACGGGTGGCGCTTTTTTGTATGGGGTTATTCCTCCTCATGCTCGCTGCGCTCCTCGCGATGGTGATGCAGGCGCCGGTTGTCTACGTGGCAGAAACAGCAGTCATAGACTAGCCTAAATACGTTTTTTGTGGTATATTTCGCACTATGCAAATGATTAAAACAATTCTCTTCGGTGCGATTATTGTTGTGCTGTCACTCCCCGTCATGGCGTCAGCCAGCACGATCGTGCGTACGGGCGATACCGTATCAGTGCTCGCAGATCAGCGAGTTGAGGGTAATTTTTATGTACTCAGTAACTCACTCGCGCTATCTGGGCCGGTTAATGGTGACGTGGTCGCAGCCTCACTTGGCTCTATGGATATCAATGCACCGGTAGCTCATGACGTACTCCTCCTCGGTGGTTCAATTGGTATCAATGCCTCAGTCACAGAAGATTTGCGGGTTGTTGGTGGCGATGTTACCATCGCTGACTCAGTCGGCGGATCGGTGTTGGTCATTGGTGGCAAAGTTAAGATTCTTTCCACGGCTACTATTGGTGGAGACGTACTCGTATTGGCAGGAGAAGCGGTGATTGAAGGTACCGTAAAGGGCCAGCTTCTTGGTCGTGCAGAGGTGGTGCGGGTTGATGGGGCAGTGACAGGGATTGATATGGATGTTGCAAACATCACACTTGGCGACCGCGCGGTGATTGCAGAAAATGTGGTCTATACGAGTCAAAATGACCTCGTGCGTGCTCCTGGAGCGGTAGTCGAAGGTGAGGTAACAAAAGCCTCTGCTCCAGCTGAGGAAGGTTTCGATTACCGTGATAGTGCGATGATGTTCCTCGTTTCACTCTTTGCGTCCCTCTCACTCTTTCTCCTCGGGCGACGATTGGTCGTGCGCTATGCCCGCGTAGCGACCGTCAACGTCGCGAAGTCAGCGCTCGTCGGCTTTAGTGTACTCGTCACGGTACCAATTGCCATTTCTATACTCATGGTGAGCGTCCTCGGACTCTTCCTTGGTCTCATCGGATTTGCTCTCTTCGCACTCATCATTTTCCTTGCATTACCGCTTCTTAATATCGTTGCGGGTGGTCTCATCGCTCGTACCTTTACGAACACTACTGAGGTAAATGCGCTGTATGTCACCTTAGGTGCACTCGTGGTCCAAGCCATGCTCTTTGTGCCAGTTGTTGGCGCTGTGATACTTATCCTTCTGTTCCTCGTCGTGATAGGTGGACTTGGTCTCTCAATTTATAATCTCGTTCGTCGCGCTTAATACCCCTCCCGGTCGCCACTTCATGGTATACTCTGTGTATACCTATGCTGTCTGCGTTTGCCTTGGTTCTGCGTGATTTATGGTACTTCATCATCGGGCGTGAGCGTGGTGACTTGGCAGTGATTGGTGTCCAGTCATCGAGCAGTGACCATGAGCCAGAACGTTTACCGGCGGCACCGATGAAGGTCTTACTTGAACCAAAGCCAGTGACACCACTTCTCCCATCTGAACCTGTCCTCCCGAGTCTCAGAGGGACAAAAGAGAGTGATGCTCCGGTGAACGATATGCCAGCATTGCCAGGGGCAACTCTCTATGTTGTAGCACCAGAAGGGACACCACTTCTCGCGATGCCGTATGAGCAATTTGATGGTGTGCTCGCTCGACTCTCATTTGGTCAGGCGGTGACACTACGCGCGTATGACGGACGCTATGCTCAAGTGCTATCGCGTGGTTTGGTAGGTTATATAGCGAAGTCTGCACTTGGTGTCGATGTTCACCTGGTAGCACCTGAACTCAAGGTTGGTAGTATCTACGGTCCAACTGATACCAATACCGGTGCGATACGCCGACTCATTCATGATGAATTTTCAGCCGGTGCGCTCGCGCTCCCACTGCAAGCAGGGGAGTATATCCTCTATCGACTTGGTCGTGATCAGGTGAGTATTTCATGGCCAGCCGTGCGACCGCGCGTGTCTGGTCAATGGCACACCATCCTGCGTGGCGTCCACGGTATTCATACGGGTGTTGTAGCAAAGACTGATACGATAATGGAATGGCATGCTGAGGATGGTGATGGCAGACTTGCCTACGTCGAGGCCGTGCTTCCCGATCAAACCCTCCGGTTGAGTGGAGTCGGAATTGCGGTCGCTGGTGAGTATAGTGTCCTCACTGTTCCGGTTGGGGTTTGGCGAGAGTGGCGACCTGTATTTATTACGATAACCATGTAATGTCTATGTTAAAACCTGTCGCATTTTTTGATATTGATGGCACTGTCTTTCGCTCGAGTCTCTTAATTGAGCTCGTCGAAGCCTTGGTTGAAGAAGGAGTATTCCCCCCTGAGGTGCGTGATGGTTACATCAATGAACGACGCGCCTGGCTCGACCGGGAGGGCTCATATGATGTCTATATTGCGGCGCTTATCGATGCCTTTTTGACCCATATGAAAGGGGTGCATTACGGTACCTTTGCTGATGTGGGGAAGCGGGTGGTATCACGTCACCAGAAGCGGGTGTACCGCTATACTCGCGACCTCATCAAATCACTCAAAGCCGAAGGGTACTTCCTTGTGGCAATCTCGCAGTCGCCAAAAACAGTGCTTGATGCTTTCTGTAAAGATTACGGCTTTGATAAAGTCTATGGCCGTATCTATGAAATTGGTCCGCAGGATAAGTTTACGGGTGAGGTGGCTGATGAGCATCTCATCGAAAACAAGGCCAATATAGTCGAACGAGTATTTGATCGACATCCAGAGTTAACGCATAAAGGTTCGGTCGCTGTTGGCGATACGGACGGTGACATCCCACTCCTCTCATCGGTGGAGCGACCAATCTGCTTTAACCCAAATGCACCACTTTACGCGCATGCCAAAAAGCATGGGTGGACCATAGTAGTCGAGCGCAAAGATGTCGTGTACAATCTCTCGGTATGAAAAAGCGCCTCACCAAAGTAAAAGAAACCAAGGTACTCGCCGGCGTGCTCTCAGGACTCGCAGACTATTTTGACCAGGACCCGATGCTCTTTCGTCTGGCGGCGGTATTTGCACTGATTGTAACAGGTGTCTTCCCGGGAATTCTTATGTACATCGTCGCGGCCATAGTATTGCCGACGGCAGAAACGAAGTATCATCACACCATTGATTCGTAAGATATGACTATCGACCCGCGAAGAGTTCAGAGTCAGAATGATGCACCAATTGGGGCGGGGCCGGTCTTATATGTGGTGGCGCGTGACCAGCGGGTCAACGATAACTGGGCACTCCTCTATGCGCTTCGCGAGGCGAATGCAGCCAAGGTTCCACTTTTGGTCCTCTTTGCCCTGGGACCAATGTTTCAACATGGTTCAGCTCGACATAATGAATGGATGGTAAAAAGCCTAGAGGAGCTTGAAGCATCACTCAAGGAATATCAGATTCCATTTTTTATCACGATGGGAGAGTGGCAAGATACTATACCGCGCTTTGCTGCTGAACATGGTGTTGGGCAGGTGGTCTTTGATTTTAATACGCTCGAGCCGGTACGGAGTTGGCGTGATGCAGTCGCGAGTGTGTTGTCTATTAAAACGGTGGTGGTAGATGCCCATAATATTATCCCGGTCTGGGAGGCGAGTCCGAAAGCTGAGTTCGCAGCCTACACCATTCGACCAAAGATTCATCGTCTCCTCCGTGAATATCTCGTCCGGTTTCCAAAAATGACAGCCCCAGACGTACCGTACCAAAAGCCGGTGCCAGTTATTGACTGGGAGGCGGTACGGGCCTTTCGTCAGTGTGATTACAGTGAGGTGATACCAACCAAGTTTATCCCAGGTGAGCAAGCAGCCACCGAGCAACTTCGCTACTTTATCAATCATGATTTAGAGCGATACGAGTCACTCCGTAATGATCCAAACGAAAACTGTACCTCGCACCTCTCACCGTACTTGCGCTGGGGTAACATCGGAGCGGCCACGGTCGTGTTTGCGATTGAGTCGTCTGACGCTTCGCGTGCCACCAAAGACGCATTTATTGAAGAGCTTGTCGTTCGGCGTGAATTAGCCGAAAACTACTGTTACTACACGAAGGACTACACTCGGGTCGAGGCAGCGCATCCCTGGGCACAAGAGACACTCAAGGCGCACCAGCATGACACGCGCGAATTTGTGTATACCTACGAGGAGTTTCGTGACGCGAAGACCCACGACAATCTCTGGAATGCAGCGCAGCGTCAGATGGTACAAGAAGGGAAGATGCATGGTTTTATGCGCATGTACTGGGCGAAGAAGATACTTGAGTGGACACAAGATCCACAGACTGCGATTGATATTGCGCTGACACTAAATGACCGTTATGAGCTTGATGGTCGCGATAGTAACGGTGTTGTTGGTGTCATGTGGTCGGTCGCTGGGGTGCACGATAGAGCCTGGACTGAACGTCCGGTCTTTGGCAAGATCCGCTATATGAATTATGCCGGTTGTAAGCGTAAGTTTGATGTGAAGCGATTTGAGAACACCTATGGCGAAGGTACCAAAACTGAAACCACACTCTTTTCATAACGACGTGACTAGCAACGATGCTCGCCTCATTGCCGCTGTGTACGAGCACTATCGGGTAAGCGGTCGCCATGATTTGCCGTGGCGGGGGACGCGTGACCCGTACCATATTCTCGTGAGTGAAGTGATGCTCCAACAGACACAAGTCGAGCGGGTGATACCGAAGTACGAAGCGTTCCTTGCTCGCTTCCCGACACTAGCAGCACTCGCCGACGCTCCCTTAAAAGATGTACTCGTTCTCTGGCAAGGACTCGGGTATAATCGCCGGGCTAAAATGCTGCAGGCGTGTGCCGTGTCGGTTATGCATGACTACGGCGGGGTCATGCCAAAAGATGAAGTGACACTCCGTCAGTTGCCAGGAGTCGGGCCATACACGGCCGCGGCGGTGGCTGCATTTGCGTATGGTATACCAGTGACACTTATTGAGACGAATGTTCGTACGGTATACATTCATCATTACTACCCTGATGCGACCGACATCACGGATAGGGAGCTTTTACCGCATATCACCCGCACACTTGACTACCATCAACCCCGACATTGGTACTATGCGCTCATGGACTATGGGAGTCACCTCAAGCGTACCGTTGGCAATAACATCAGTCGGAGTCGGCACTACACGAAGCAGTCGACATTTAAGGGAAGCGATCGTCAAATCCGTGGTGCGATTATTCGCGCGCTCACCACGAGTGGTACGGTCTCGCGACAGAAACTGATGGCCATGCTTACGTTTGATGAGCTCCGGATTGATGCACAGCTCGTTCGCCTCAAAGAGGAAGGACTGATTGTGAAGACTGGTCGTTCGTACCGGTTGCCTACTTAGTGTCGGTAAGGTAGCGGGGAATAAAGACGCCAAGGGTTAAGATGAAGCCACCGACAATGAAGAAGAGGGGAAATGAGAGGAATGAGAGGAAGAAGGCACCAAGCAGTGAGCCGGTCACCACTGCCGCGGGGCGAAGGAGACGGAAGATACTCATGAGACCAGCGTCTTTACCGTCGATTTGTTTAAAGAAGTAACTTTCGGTCGTTACCTCAACGAGACTCGCGCCAATACGATTGAGGAACATGAGTGCCATGAGACCAACAATACCAAGGGCACCGACTACCCCAAGCGCTGCAGTTGTGACTGCGAGGATAAGGAACCCAAGACTCATCATTTCTTGTTCACCGAGGTACTTATCAGCGACGATACCAATTGGGTACTCGAAGATGACATACGCCATGAGACCGGTGGCAATAATGACGCCTATCTCCTGCCAGGTGTAGCCGAGCTCGGTGGAGAGATAGAGGGGGACATAGATGATTATCCAGGAGAAGAAGAGTTGGAGGAGAAAGTGCGAGGCAACGACAGTTGCGATATTTTTATCTTCCCACGCGGCTTTCGCGAGCGGGCGAAGGTCTGGTGTCTCATATACAGGGTCGTAGAAGTGTCTAAAGACGCCAACGAGGAGGGCCATAAAAAGCAGTCCGATACCCGCGGCTCCGAGGAAGAGCTGTGTGTAGTCATCATTAGCTCCCATGAGCCAGCCCATGGTGAGGGGTGCAAAGACGGCGGCTGCACTCATAAGCGAGAGGGTGAGGCCGCGCTTTTTGCCAGTGTCCCCTTCACTCTTGCCAATCAAGGTCTCAGAAAAAACATCAATGACGAGGTAGACGAGTGGATTAACAACGAGGAAGAGCGCGAGGGCGAGGATAATGAGGGCTGGTGTGCTCGCGAGTGCCATAATGATGAGAAAGAGGACTGACAGTCCCATAATCCCGACACCGACGAGCACATTACCAAACCGTTGTAGGAGCTTCGGAAAATACACAAAGACCGCAATCGCACCAAGGGCACCGGCACCATGGAGGACACCTACCGCGCTCGGACTCACAAACGCGCCGAGGAAGCTTGAGGTATTGTAGGCCACAAGGAGGGTGTGGTAGGAGAAGATAATCGCGAGTGCGTAGACAAAGGCAAAATGAATATGTCTCGTGCCACTGCCAAGGCTCCCGTGTTTATAAAAGTCCATATAGCACTAGTGTACTACAACTGTAAACTGATATTGTGTAGTGTGGGTGGAGAGAAAAGACCCCGCGAAGCGGGGTCAAAATCAGTTGAGGTTTCGGAGAAAACGCTGTGATTCTGATTTGTTTTGAGTTGTGGTGTCTGCAAAACCTCTGTTGACGAGCTTTGATAGC
>CAZTWW010000013.1:21734-27620 GCA_964618165.1 uncultured Candidatus Saccharibacteria bacterium
AGGAATAAAGCAATATTTATGATATTTTGCACGCGCTTTGATAGCTCTGTTTCAGACAAAGCGGTATCTCGGCGATAGATATCACCCTCGGTTGTAATTGCAGACGCACCAGTTGGACTCTCTGTAAAAGAGATGATGGCATAGTTTGAAACACACGGTTTCTTTGGTCTGCCCTTCATGAGTTCAAGAGGGCTAAGTTTTTCATGATAAACGAAGCCCAGGTCTGTAAGTATCTTCATCTGATCGCGAACCATCGGCTTTGACATGTGCATCCCTCGTTGTTCTTCTCCCAGTGAAATAATACACAATTTTGTTGGTATAGTAAAAAAAGCGCCAGAAGGCGCTTTTTTACTATAAGCCGATGAGGACTGGAATCACCATTGGTGACTTTTGCGTCTTCTGCATGAGGAAGCTTGAGACCGTGTCGGTGAGCTCATCCTTCACGTAGTCGAGATCGAGCGGATCCATGCGCTCGGTGTGCTTCTCAATCGTCTTTTTGATGAGTACACGAGCCTCAGAGAGGAGTTGCTGGTTTTCGCGGAGGTAGACGAAGCCACGAGAAATGATGTCTGGTGACTTGCGGAGCTTGCCGGTCTTTGCGTTGACGGTCGCAATGATAACAAACATACCATCCTGCGCGAGCGACATACGGTCGCGGAGGACTACTTCCTGACGGGTACCGACGGTGAAGCCATCAACGAGTACCTGGTCGTTTGGAATCTTGACCGAGAGCTTCTTAATCTCGGTACCGTTCTTGATTTCGATGATGCTACCGTTATCTGGGACAACGATATTGTCTTTTGGAAAACCGTTTTCAACCGCAGCAAAGGCGTGACTCTTCAAGTGGTAGTGGTGACCGTGAACCGGGATGAGGAAGGTTGGCTTTACGGTCTGGTGCACCCAGACGAGGTCGCCAGCGTTACCGTGACCTGATGAGTGAACGTGTGAACCCTGGTAGTTGATGATGCGGGCATTGCGACGATAAATATTATCCTTGAGCTTTTGGACGGCAATCTCGTTACCAGGAATCACCGATGATGAGAGCACAACGGTATCGCGCTCAGTGAGGTTGATATTCTTGTGCTTCTCGGTTGCCATACGCATGAGCGCCGCATACTCCTCACCCTGAGCACCAGTTGAGAGTACGACAATCTTATCAGCTGGATAGTCATTGATATCATTTGCATTGATGAAGATCTTTGGATCGACTTCAAGAAGCTTCGCCTGAATGGCGATATCGATGTTGGTCTTGATACTGCGACCTTCCATGAGGACCTTCTTGCCGAGGAGCTCACAACTCTTAATAACTGAGGTGAGACGGTCGAACTGTGACGCAAAAGTACCAATAATCAAGCGTCCACGAGTGGTACGGATGATTTCTTCAAGCGTCTGGTACACCTTTGCTTCTGAGGCTGAGAAGCCAGAGCGGTCGGCGTTCGTTGAGTCACAGAGGAGGGCAATGTTCTTGTCCTTACCAATACGCTCCCATGATTGTCGCTCTTCGACGACGACTTCGTTGTTTTCAGTGACGACCTTGATGTCGCCAGTCACGACGACGTTACCGTGCTTTGTCTCAATTGAGAGACCCATCGCGTCTGGAATCGAGTGGGTAACAGCAAAGGTCTTGATGCGGGTGCTACCGATAGTGAACGTCTCACCCTCCTTGATGATGTTCATGTTAACGGGGTCAAGGTGTGGGAACTCTTCCTGGCGCTTCAGAATCATGAGCGAGGTGAGGTACTGGGTGTAGATTGGTGGATTGCCAATACGTTCAAGGATAAACGGAATACCACCGATGTGGTCGAGGTGACCGTGGGTCACGACGAGACCACGGATCTTGTGCTTGCGCTCCTCGAGATATTGGGTATTCGGGAGGATGTAGTTGACACCTGGCGCATGAGACTCCTCAGACACAAACTGGAAACCAGCATCGATAACGATGATGTCATCCTTAGTCTCAATGATGTTCATGTTACGGCCGATTTCTTCCACGCCTGAGACGGGGATGATGCGGACAGTATCTTCATCGAGGAGGTCTGGAATAACCGGACTCTTCTCGTCTGAGACGGTCATGCGGTGGGTGAGAGCTGGACTCGTCATACGACGACGGTCGTGTTCGCGTCGACGATGCCGATTGCGCTTCGGTGCTGGCTTGTCGCCACGAGCCTCGTTGCGCGGAGCACTGGCTCCGGCTGCCATCGTACCGGCCGCGGCACGTGGGGCACTCGTGCGGTCATCGCGATTGCCGCGGTATGAGCGGTGACGAGGACGACGGCGCTGGTCGCCTGCTGCTCCGGCGTTGGTTGATTGGTGATTTTGTTCGTTGGTCATAAATGGTTACTTAACTTCTTTTAAATATTAATGTGTATGAAAATGTCTAGCGAAACATTGGCCAGCGGTCTTCGCGAGCTACATGCCAGGTATCGATGTTCATAAAGCGTTCCTGTGGTCGACTCAGATCAGTCATCGGAGCTGTCGTGACGTCACTCGCTACTACATAGGTGAGGGTTGGGACGTAGAGGAAGACGGCCGGACGTTCGTTCATAATGATATTCATCGCTGAGACAGAGGCGGTCTGACGTTCGCTCATATTGGTGTTACTGCGTGCTGAAGCGAGGAGACTATCGACTTCAATATTCGCATACTGAGCAATATTGAGGCCTGGATCTTCACGCTGTGATGAGTGCCAGAAAGGGTAGAGGTCAACCGTCCGATTCATATCAATCCCAAACAGGAGAGCTTCAAAATCACGCGGACGGATAACCGCTTGGAGCAAATCACTTTGCTCGTATTGTTCAATTTCTACTTGGACACCGAGTTCACGCCAGGCGGCGCCAACAGCGGTGGTGGTACGTTCAAACAGGGTAGAATTCGCTGTCCGAATCGTGATTGCGAGTACTACCGTGTTGCCATCAATCCGCTTTTCCCAGGCATTGTTTTGATTCTTTTGCCAACCAGCTTTGATGAGCTTTTCGGTGGCGCGCTCAAGTCGAGTAGCGCCATCGGTACTGGTCGAGTTTACCGTAGTGGTGCTCGGTGGAATAGGGGATGTGGTGGGGACACCATACCCGAGTAGGGCTTCGCGTACTATTGAATCACGGTCGACCATAATGTCAAGTGCCTCACGGACCGCTGCGTCGCGCAGCGCCAGGGACTTGTTTTGGTTAAAGAAGACACCAAACACACGCGGGAGTGGCTGTTCGATGAGGGTATAGGCATCATTCGTTTCAATTTGTGCGAGTGCTTCAAGGGGGAGATTGGCGGTACTCATAATCGCGCCTTGGTTGAAGTCTTCAGTGAGGGCGGTCTCGTTTTGGTAAAAGCGTACAATCATATGCTCGAGCTTCACCGAGTCGTTGGCCCGCTCCAACTCGTAACTATCAATGAGGCCAGCATCGTTACGAACTACCTTTTTAATGGCAAATGAACCTGAACCGACCGGTTCGGTGTTGCGCTGACTAAACGGCACCTGCTCAATCGGGAGTTCACTCCAAATGTGGCGGGGAATAATACCGACAGTGAAGTTTTCAATAAATGGTGTATAGGCCTCATCGAGCACAATGTTGAGTTCGTACTCATTGATTTCTTCGAGGGTGACGCCGGCCCAGTTGGCACGGAGCGGACTCTTTAGGTCTGGGTTTTGAATGAGACCGATAGTAAAGGCGACATCACGGGCGGTGAGTGGCGTATCGTCATGAAAGCGCACATCACGTCGAATGATGATGTTGTAGGTTTTGCCATCGTCAGACACGGTAACACTCTCGGCAATATCAGGGACAAGCTCGCCGTTTGAATTAATTTTCATGAGACCGCGGTACACGAGTGCGGTCATGTCGAGGTCGGCACGGGTGACGGCGAGGACCGGGTTCACAAAGCGGGGAATACCAACAATACCCTCAACCAACGTTCCACCCGGTACCGGGGTAGAGGCAAGATAGGAGCTGTTGACGGTGAGAACACCCCAAATCACACATGCAATAATCGCAAAGAAGAGGGTACGGAGAATGAGACGGTCGCTGGCTGGCTTCCGTTCGATTTTATCAACGAGGGTACCGAAGAGGTGAAATGACCGCTTCGATGTACGAGGAGAAAACATTGGTTGCATACTAAAGACACACAATAAACAAAGAACAATAAGACCACGATAGCTACAAGGGGCGCGACGCGTCTCTTGTGACTAGATAAGGATGTTCACGAACGCAGATAGTACGAAGAGAATCGCAATACCAATCGAAAACTTGAACAAAAAGAGCTCAGCTCCACGACGCTTATGGAAGGCAGAACTAAAATTGTCACCACCAAAGGCTCCGCCAAGACTTGAACCACGCTGCTGCAAGAGGATAGCTGCAATAAGGAGGACAGCGAGGATAATCTGGATGAATGGCAACGCAGGTTGCACGGTCTGAATGATTTCCATGTGCTTGGCACTATAGCATAGTACCGACTAACTGTAAACGCATGAACGTGTGTCCTCAAGGTTATGTGAACTGTAACTAAAAACTACCTGGAGGAGTTGTTTTGTGGTGTGGTGTGGTGATTTTGACGCAGCTTCGTCACACCCGTATAATGCACCCGCGTCAGGTGTGTTACTAGATTTTTAACGTAGTGCACATGACGATGAACTAGTAATTAATTCTAATTCTTTTGAGCATTTTATGGCAGAAACAAACACAAGCGGAAGTCCAATTCGACCATTAGGCGACCGTGTGGTCGTACGTCCGCTCACTGAAGAGGAATCTGGAACGATGTCGGCTTCTGGCATCATTATTCCTGATACGGCCAAGAAGGAGAAGCCGGAGCAAGGAATCGTGGTGGCAGTCGGCGCAGGAAAGTGGAATGAAGACGGCGATAAGCGAATGGGTATGGATGTTGCCGTCGGTGATAAGGTCGTTTTTTCTAAGTACGGCTACGACGAAGTGAAGGTTGATGGTAAGGAGTACTTTATCGTCAGTGAATCAAGTATTCTCGGAGTTTTTACTAACACAAAATAAGTTCTCGTACACACAGCTATGGCTAAGCAAGTAATTTTTGGAGAGGATGTAAAGAAGAAGTTGCAAAAAGGTGTCGATACGGTGGCAAATGCTGTTAAGGTAACGCTTGGTCCCCGCGGACGCAACGTGGTCCTCGATCGAGGTTTTGGTGGACCAACTATTACGAACGACGGTGTCTCAATCGCGAAGGAGATCACCCTCAAGGACAAGTTTGAGAACATGGGTGCCGAAATCATCAAGGAGGTAGCCAATAAGACGAACGAACTCGCTGGTGATGGTACGACCACGGCTACCGTACTTACCCAGGCCCTTGTGAGTGAAGGACTCCGTCAGACCACCATGGGTCTCAATAGTATGGCGGTCCGCAGTGGTATGGAGCATGCCGCAAATGATGTCGTTGAGGCGCTCCGTGGTATGGCGATTCAAATCTCATCAATTGAAGAGATTAAGCAAGTGGCGACTATTTCAGCTGAGAGTAGTGAGCTCGGAGACAAAATTGCCGAGACTATTGATAAGGTAGGTAAGGATGGAGTTGTAACCGTAGAAGAGTCACAGTCATTTGGTATCGAGACCGAGCTCACTGAAGGTATGCAGTTCGATAAGGGCTATGTCTCGCCATACATGGTGACGAACCCTGAGCGCATGGAGGCAGTACACAAGAACGCCCACATCCTCATTACCGACAAGAAGATTTCATCGGTACAGGAGATTCTCCCGCTCCTTGAAAAGATTGCGCAGACCGGGAAGAAGGAGCTCGTTATTATCGCTGATGATGTCGAGGGTGAGGCCCTCGCGACGTTTGTCGTTAATAAGCTGAAGGGTGGCTTTAATGTCCTCGCGGTGAAGGCACCAGGCTATGGTGACCGCAAGAAGGAGCTCCTCGCTGATATCGCGG
>CAZTWW010000014.1:0-26541 GCA_964618165.1 uncultured Candidatus Saccharibacteria bacterium
CAATGGCTACATTGGTGGTGAATATTGTCACGAGTATATTGTAGATTGTGCGTCTGGTGAGAGTCGTTACCTCGTGACTGAGGATGGCTCGTACCTGGCTCATGAAGATGTGGCCGAAATTGCCTTGCCGCACTGTAATGAGAACGAGGCAGTGCTCCCGATGACAACTATCGAGCAGCCAGCTTGGGTAAAGACGATGGCGGATAATGAAAAGTTCCATGGCGCGCCTGCGTGGAAGTACCTCAAGAACGTTGTGTATCGTCGGAGTGATACCGGTGAGATAATCATTGTGACTATCCGTGGCGATCTTGATGTTAATAAGACAAAACTCGAAAAGCTCCTTGGTGCTATTGAGCTCCTTGAAGACGCGAGTGATGAAGATTTGGCAAAGCTTGGTACACAGTCTGGCTACGTTCATGCCTGGGGACACGACGCCACCTACGTGGCGGACTTGTCACTGAAGACTGTCCATAACTTTATTGGTGGACAAAAGTCAGAGACCACCGACACGGTCAATGTTAACTATGGTCGAGATTTTACCCACGCGATTGAGGCCGATGTGTCACTCGCGCAACCAGGACACATGACTCGTGATGGTAAGGTGCTTCACGAGCGTCGAGGGGTTGAGGTAGGGAATATTTTCCAGCTCGGTACCCACTATTCGACTAAGATGGCAAACGCGACCTATATGGACGAATCTGGTCAGGCGGTACCGTATTACATGGGTTGTTACGGCATCGGAGTCGGTCGTACCCTTGCTACCATTATTGAGGTGCATCACGACGAGCGTGGCATGCGCTGGCCAGCGAGTGTAGCACCATACCTCGTCCATCTCGTTGGTTTAAATCTCGAAGATGAGGCAATTCGCCAGTATGTCGATTCCCTCTATGAGTCGCTTACTACTGCAGGCATTGAGGTCTTGTACGATGACCGTGAACTCCGTGCGGGTGAGAAATTTGCCGACAGTGACCTCATTGGTATCCCGTACCGTGTCGTCGCAAGTAAAAAGACGCTTGAGAGCGGTGAGCTTGAGGTAGTTGAGCGTGCGACGAGTGCGGTGACACATGTCCCTGCTACAGATATAGTGACGTACTTTGCGCGTGGTTAATTGACTATGAAAAATTTCTTTTCACGTTCTGTAGATAAACTACTATCGACGGTGTCGACAGATATTGGTATTGATCTTGGTACTGCTAATACGCTCATGTACGTGAAAGGGAAGGGTATTGTGCTCAATGAACCAACAATTGTGGCGGTCAATAAAAAGACTGGTCAGTTGGTCGCCGTCGGGAACGAGGCACGGGTGATGCAGGGGCGAACGCCAAGTCATATTGAGGTGGTGCGTCCGCTTGTTGATGGGGTTATTTCAGATTTTGAAGTTACTGAAGAGATGCTTGCGTATCTCATTGGTAAAGTACGAAACGAGATGCGTACACTCATTGCTCCACGTGTGCTCGTGGGGGTGCCATCAGGAATCACGAATGTCGAGATGCGTGCAGCGCGTGATGCCGCGCGCAACGCGGGAGCACGTGAAGTCTTCCTTATTGAAGAGCCGATGGCTGCAGCGATTGGTGCCAAGCTCCCCATTGGAAAAGCGGCCGGCAACATGATTATTGATATTGGTGGCGGTACTACTGATATTGCTGTCATCTCAATTAACGGAATTGTGGTGGCAAAAAACTTGCGGGTCGCTGGAGATCATCTGACCAACGCCATCGTGACGTATATTCGTGACCAGTTTAAGGTCTATGTTGGTGAAAAGACTGCCGAGGACGTCAAGATTCTTCTCGCGGCGATTGAGGCTCCGGAAGGAGGGAAGGAGCATGTGATTCGTGGTCGAGATGTTATCACCGGTCTCCCTCGTGAGGTAGTTATTACGGATAGTGATGTGCGTGACGCTATTGCCGGCCAAGTCGATACAATTGTTGAGTCAGTGAGGCGGGTGCTTGAGCAAACACCACCTGAGGTTATGGCTGATATCATGCAACGCGGTATCCATGTCTCTGGCGGGGGTGCACTTATTCCTGGCCTCAAGCAGCTCCTCGAAGAAGTGCTAGAAGTGCCGGTCATTATTGTGCCCGACCCACTTCGTGCGGTGATTCGTGGTGCTGGTATAGTGATAGAGAACCTCGATCAATATGAAGAATTACTTATCGACAAAGAGGGGGAACTCTCGCCGACCCTTCTTACCTAAAGGAGTACGAAATACGCTCCTTGGGCTCGCGGTACTCACGCTGCTCCTCTTTGTTGTGCCGAAGCTCGTCTATGGGGTGGTCTCGGTCGTCATGTATCCGTTTGAATCAATCCGGATATGGGTACTCGAATCAAATGACTCACTGCCGAACTATCTCCGTGAACGACATACGCTCGTGGCAGAAATTGATGCCCTTAAACAAAAAGTGGCCGTGAGTGAAGGAACCGAGAATACGCTCGCCAAGCTCCAGCTCGAGAACGAGCAGTTCCGCTTACTCTGTGAGGCAGTACCCGAAGAGCGCGTCGTGGCCCGCGTGGTTGGGCGTCCACCGCAGTTGCCGTATGACGTCCTCATGCTCGATAGAGGAAGTGATCACGGCGTGGTCGAAAACGCACCGGTGTTTGTCGGGAGTGACCAGGTGATTGGCTATGTAGCCCGAGTCTATGCGCGTACGTCTTTGGTGACACTGGTGTCGACTGCAGGCTTTGAGTCGATGGCGTACATCGTCGGGCCAAATATTTATACGTACGCTGAGGGTATTGGTGGTGGCATGCTCGAGGTGCAGGTTCCACAAGGCGTACCACTCACGGTCGGCGACATCGTGATTCTGCCCGCGATTGATTCTGGTGTCTATGGAGCAATTACACAGATCGAAACAGCTCCAACTCAGCCGATTCAGTATGGGTACGTTCCTATGCAGGTAAACCTCCAGAGTATGCAGTATGTGTCAATTGGACATGAGCCTATCGTTCCACATTCGTATGAGGAAGCACAGTCACTCGTTGAGTCAGTGCGGACTGAACTCTTTAAAGTTGACCTACCGCCCGGTGTGCTCGTCACACCAGAGCTTGCGACCACCACGGCGACGACTACTGCCACCTCTTCAGCTGCAACCACGAGTGAGGCAACGATAGAGTAATTGTCTATGACTCGTCACTTTTTGATACGACTCAGTTTACTCCTTGTTGTCACCATATTGGTTTTTAATGGTGTGTGGTTTTTGGCGGTGCCACTCGCGCTTTTTGTGATGTTGTACTTCGACGCGTATGAGTACATTGTTCTCGCGTGGCTCATAGATGTATACTATGCGCCGGGCACGTGGTCCTTTTGGTACACTGGTTACACAACACTGGCTGTCGTACTTACCTCATGGGTACGACCATACTTGCGTTGGCGTCGCTATGAGGCAGAATAGGAGATATGTGGTTTCGTCGTCGCTCAAACAAACAGCAGGTAGAATTTGATGAAGTATTACTTGATATATCAAATCTTCCGTCCTTTAATACTGGTCGCCTCGAAGGGCGACGAGAGTTGCCGATTGCGACACGCAACATTCTCATTATTGGCGTGCTCTTTACACTCATTGCGTTAGCGTTCTTGAGTCAGATTTATACGCTCCAGATTGTTGAAGGTGCCCGCTATCGCCAGATTAGTGACAACAATAGTGTAAACCGTACCGTCATCATTGCTGAACGTGGCGTTGTCTACGATAGAACTGGCGAAATGGTGATTTGGAACGAGCCAGATTATAGCGGACAATACAACTTTCCAATTCGTGCATATACCGATCGACTTGGTCTCGGGCAGCTTCTTGGCTACGTGAGTTATCCGCAGAAGGATAGGCAGGGATTTTATTTCCGTACCGAGTACGTCGGACGTACTGGTGTTGAGAGTGCATTTGAATCGTATCTCCATGGGCAAAACGGTGAGCAAATAATTGAAGCTGATGCACTCGGAGATGTGGTCGGTGAGCATGCACTCAAGGCGCCGGTCCCAGGTGGTGAACTGCGTCTCTCGGTGGATGCTGAGTTATCTGAAGCGATGTATCAGATTATTGCCACCTCAAGTGCGCAGGCCGGCTTCCGCAGTGGTGCTGGCGCTATTATGGATGTGCATACGGGTGAGATACTCGCGATGACGAGCTTCCCATCATATGACCCTGAAGTCATGGCTGATGGTGATGATACTGATTTGATTGCGACATATAACAACGATGATCGTTTGCCGTTTTTGAATAAGGTGGTCAGTGGTGTGTACACACCTGGTTCAATTGTGAAGCCGTTTGTGGCCTACGGCGCGCTCGCGGAGGATATCATTAGTCCAAATAAAGAAATTGTCTCAAACGGCGAGCTTATCGTACCAAATCCATACAACCCAAGTAACCCATCTATATTTCGTGATTGGCGAGCGCATGGTGTGATGACAATGCGTGAGGCAATTGCGTTCTCCTCGAACGTCTACTTTTACATTATTGGCGGCGGCTTTGGTGATCAGCCAGGGCTTGGTATCACGAAGCTCGCACAGTACTACCGACTCTTTGGTATGGGTACGACGACCGGTATCACCATCGCCACTGAGCAAACTGGTGTGGTGCCAGATCCGGCCTGGAAGCAAGCGACGTTTAATGATGATTGGCGTCTTGGTGATACGTACTTTACCTCAATTGGGCAGTATGGTTTTCAGGTGACGCCACTTCAGATGCTGCGTGCGTATGGAGGTCTTGCTACTGGCAAACTTGTCACTCCGCATGTAGTAAAAGGGGAACAAGGAGCGGTAGTTGATCTCAATCTTGATCCCGCCTATTTGCAGATTGTGCATGAAGGTATGCGGAAGACCGTTAACTATCCTGGTGGTACCGCCCGTGGTCTTGAACGTGAGGATGTGGCAGTAGCGGCGAAGTCTGGTACCGCTGAGATAGGAGCAGGTAATGCATATGTGAACTCCTGGGCAGCGGGATTCTGGCCGTACGAGGAGCCACGCTACGCGTTTATTCTCATGATGGATAAGGCGCCACGAAGCAACGCGCTTGGTGCGACGCGTATCATGGGACAGGTGGTCGAGTGGATTGCACAAAATCGTCCTCTGTATCTCACTGCATCATCATCGACTGAGACGATTGCTGATTAGTCCACAATTTGACCGCAACGACGAAGTCCGTATAATGGTGACACTAATCACTTTGTAACGAACCATATGACCGACCCACAATCATTCCTGACTGCTGAAAAGTTTGCGGAATTGAAGCAAGAGCTCGATCACCTCAAGACTGTACGTCGTAAGGAGGTTGCTGAATCACTCGAGTACGCTCGTAGTCTCGGAGACCTCTCAGAGAACGCCGAATACCAAGAGGCACGTGATATGCAGGCCGCCATTGAAGAGCGTATTGCTCACCTCGAGAAGGTTATCAAGGAAGCGAAGATTGTTGCACACGAGAAGAAGGGAGATATCGTCGTACTTGGTTCAACCGTCACCATCGTAAAGGATAAGGAGAAGGACAATCGCACCTACACGATTGTTGGTTCAGAAGAAGCGAATATCCACGAGCACAAGCTCTCATATCTTTCACCGCTCGGTGAAGCGCTCATGGGTAAGACGAAGGGTGATGAGTTTACTTTTGAGACGCCGGCCGGGAAGCAGAAGTACAAAGTTCTCAAAGTAGAATAATTGTTGTCCATATAATGCTCAGCTACGGCGTTGCACTTTGCTCGACGTCAGTCATCGTACAGCAAGTACGTCTCCTTCCGTCTCACTTGTGCGCCTTGTATCTGAAGCATTATCTGAACAACTCGAATGATTTTACGATTTTGTTGAAAATATAAATACCACAAAGAGCGGCACCCGTAGGGTGCCGCTCTTTGCGTAGCGCTTCCGAAAAAGTTATTTTTGCGCTAGTATATGGCTATTATGTCAAACGAGATTATCGACGAACGTCGGCGGAAGCGTGATTTATTGGTAGCGGCAGGTATGAATCCGTACGCTGCCAAGTCACACCAAACCCACACTGCGGCGGCGGTACTTGCGCAATTTGACGACCTCGTCGCCAGTAAGACTGCAGTCATTGTGGCTGGACGCATCATGGCGGTCCGTCTTCATGGCGGCTCGTGCTTCGTTGACGTCTTTGATGGGACTGGTCGTGCTCAGCTCTTTCTCTCAAAGGATATTCTCGGTGAGCAATCATTTACACTCTTTGTTGACGCCATCGATGCTGGAGACTTTATTGAAGCAACTGGTACTGCCTTTTACACGAAGCGTGAGACGAAGGCGCTTGAGGTGAGTACCTGGAGTGTTCTCACGAAGGCGCTTGAGAATATCCCGTCTGAACACTTCGGTATTAAAGACGAAGAGGCTCGCTACCGTAAGCGCTACCTCGATATTCTCCTCGATGAGAGTCTTCGTGAAATGTTTGTAAAGAAAGCGAAGTTCTGGGAGGTAACACGACGCTTTATGGTTGATCATGGTTTCCTTGAGGTCGAAACTCCGACTATTGAAGTAACAACCGGCGGAGCCGAAGCGCGACCATTTAAGACGTGGCACAATGACTACGACATGCCGGTCTATATGCGTATCTGTATTGGTGAGCTCTGGCAGAAGCGTCTTATGGCTGCCGGCTACCCGAAGACGTTTGAAATCGGTCGTGCTTATCGTAACGAGGGGAGTAGCCCTGAGCACTTGCAGGAGTTCACTAACCTGGAGTTTTATTGGGCGTATGCTGACTACCGCGATGGCATGCAGTTTGTCCGGGACCTCTACAGCACTATCGCCACTGAGGTATTTGGTACCACCAAGTTTGAAATGCGTGGTCACACCTTTGATCTTGCTGACGAGTGGGAAGAAATAGACTATACCGATACCATTAAAGAGAAGACGGGTATCGATATCCATACCGCCTCAGATGCCGAGATGGAAGCAAAGCTCCGTGAGCTCGGGGTCAAGTACGAAGGTCAGAACCGTGAACGTCTCATGGATACGCTCTGGAAGTACTGCCGCAAGCAGATTGCTGGCCCCGCCTTCCTTATTAATCATCCAAAGCTTGTAGCACCGCTGGCGAAGACTCGCCCAGGGACTGAAACTGTCGAGATGTTCCAGCCAATTATTGCCGGGAGTGAGGTGGGGCGTGGCTACAGTGAGCTCAATGACCCAGACGATCAGCGAGCACGCTTTGAAGTGCAAAAGGCACTCTTAGATGCCGGAGACGAAGAGGCGATGATGGCAGACTTTGAATTTGTTGAGATGCTCGAGTACGGTATGCCGCCAACCTGCGGGTTTGGGTTTGGTGAGCGCCTCTTTGCCTTTTTGGCAGGTCTCCCACTCCGTGAGACGCAGATGTTCCCACTCATGAAGCCAAAGCCCGAATCGACTAATGTGCCTCCTGACGCGGCCTGCGCAGGGTGTGAAGGGTAGACTCTTTCCATTCGCTACAATTACCCCTGACTATCCGTTATGAACTACCTCTCCCTCTGGCTCACGACTTCACGACCGCTCTTATATCCGCTCGTTCCGATTGTTATTCTCTTTGGCTACTTCGCTACAGGCGGGACGATTCTGACACTTTCAAATACCGACCTTGCCATCCTCCTATTGTTTACCTTCCCATTTTCACTCATTGTCTATGGACTCAATGATATCCATGATTATGAATCTGATGTCCGTAACACGACGCGTCATTGGCTCACGGGGGGAGTAGCACTGCCGGCAGTACACCGCGCGATACTGATAGGGGTAGTGCTTGCAATACTCACCATTCTTATCGCACTGGTGCTTATCGGGAGTCAGCTCATTGCCTTGACCGTAAGTGCAGCCCTCGTGTTTGCCTACTGGTATTCGGTCCCACCAATTCGTCTCAAGGCGAGACCGGTGATTGATGCACTGTTCTCAGGAGCGGGGTACATTATCATTCCATTTTGTATTGGCACGTCACTTAATGGAGTGGTGACGGTCCTCCCGGAAGTGATATTGATGGCGCTCTTCGTTGCGGCGTACCATATATTCTGCAGTGTGCGTGATATCGACGCCGATCGGAGTGTCGGCGATACGACGACTGCTGTCTGGCTTGGACGACAGACGAGTCTTGTCTTCGTCGCGCTCATCGCGAGCCTGGTGGCGGTAGTATGGTTTCTTATTCGACCACATGATCTGATTGCCCTGGTGTTGTTTGTTGGATTATTACTAGCAGCCGTCTTCTCGCTCCGTGATGATTCTCACGTTCGGATAGGTGTAAATCTCATGATACCGCTCGCGGCTGTGATAGCCCTCACGAAGTTGCTCATCTAACGACTCTCTTTAATAAAAAACACTCACCACTTTGTGGTGAGTGTTTTTTATACCCAGGAAGTGTGCACAAGTGGCTTGTGGGTGGGATGAAGTGGTGTATAGTGTAGGTGTGGTGGGAGATAGTGGTATAGAACGAAAGTTCTAAACAAGATCCACGGTTGTCTCTGACAGCCGTCATAATCGCTCCACCGATTGTGACCGGTGTCAGGGACGAACGTGGGGAAGCTATCAAGACAACATGTTAATTGGAGAATATAAGCACACACTCGATCCTAAGAAACGGCTGTCCTTGCCGTCTAAATGGCGCAAGGAACTTGGATCGACGCTTATTGTGACCCGAGGTCTTGATAACTGTCTCTTTGTGTATCCGCAAGCCGAGTGGGAGAAAATTACTGAGAAAATCGGTAACCTTCCGCTCGGATCGGCGGACACGCGAAGTTTTAACCGCTTCTTTCTATCCGGTGCAGTTGAAGTGGAGGTAGACACAGTTGGACGTATTCTCGTTCCAGATTTTTTGAAGGATTTTGCGAAGCTCGAAACAAAAGTCGTGCTGGCTGGAATCCATGATCGTGTAGAAATTTGGGATGAGAACCGTTGGACCGAGTACAAGGCCCGTATCGAGATGCAAGCAGATTCACTTGCTGAAAAACTCTCTGAGATAGGCGTCCTCTAAGTCCACCAACCTCTTCATAACTATGGAAGGAGCGCTATGCAACATATCACCGTATTACGACAAGAAGCTGTACAAGCGCTCGCCCTCAAACCGGCGAGCGTTGTGGTAGATGCCACCTTGGGTGCTGGCGGTCACGGGAGTGAGATACTCAAAGTCCTCTCGAAAGATGGTACCTATATCGGTATTGATGCCGATGAGTCAGCCATTGTCGGGGTACGACCAATGCTTACTGGCGAGGCTACCATTCACCTCATCCAATCGAACTTCGCTGATATGGGGTCGGTACTCGATAGTCTCAATATCAACACCGTCGACGCAGTCCTTGCAGACCTTGGGTGGCGGACGGATCAGTTTACTGAGGTCGGGAGAGGCTTCTCCTTTAGTGATACGGCTGGACTCGCGATGACGTTTGGTCATCAGTCCGGATACGCCTTTACGGCTGAAGACATCGTGAACGATTGGGATGAGGCTGATATTGCAAACGTCCTCTACGGCTACGGTGAGGAACATTACTCTCGCGGTATCGCACGAGCAATCGTCGAGGCCCGGAGTCGTGCTCGCATCACGACCGCAGCCGAACTGGCTCATATCATCAGTGAAGCGGTTCCGAGCAAGTATCGCCATGGACGTATTCATCCAGCTACCAAGTCGTTTCAAGGACTTCGCATTGCGGTCAATGACGAGTTTGATAAACTCGAGGCCTTTATCGCCGTCGCGTTTGACCGATTGGTCTCTGGTGGGCGACTCGCCATCATTTCATTCCATAGTTTAGAGGACCGAATTGTGAAACAAACATTTCGAGCATTAACACATGATCAAAAAGGAGTACTGGTCTCTAAAAAACCAATTGTCGCGAGTGCAGAAGAGCTCAAAGACAATCCCCGCGCCCGCAGCGCAAAACTTCGCGTTATACAAAAATCGTAATTCAAGTATCTTATGAAAATCGCTACACCAAACCGTACCCTTGCGACTCCGCTCCTCACTCCAGCGGTGGTCGGCTCGGTGCTTGGTCTGGTGTTGATTTCACTCTTGGCCTCGTACATGTACTTCCTCTCGATGTCGGTGGTGCATGTTGTGCTCCGCAAGGAAGTACACCAAGAGACGCGGGCGATTGAGTCTGAGATTGCAGCCCTTGAGGCGACATATATCGAAGTCCAGCATCAGGTAAGTGAGCGAATTGCACAAGCTGAGTATTTGGCTGAAACAAATGATAAGATATTCATCGAGCGAGTTCCGTCAGCCCTCGTGCTCGGTACTGTCCCGCGAGAATAATAGCCATGCGACACGACGTAGCGCACGCCACCCGAATACGAGTAATTACGACCGTCATTTCACTGATAGGTCTTTTGTTGATAACTCGGCTCTACTATGTCCAGATTGCCGAGGGAAAGTCGTATGAAGAGCGGGCGAAGCGTCAGTACGTTCATACGTCCCAGGATATTTTTAATCGCGGCACCATTTACTATCAGACCAAAGATGGTGAGAAGGTGGGGGCTGCTAGTATTAAGTCCGGATTTGTGCTCGCTGTTAACCCAGAGATGATTGAAGACGCTGAGGCGGCGTACGCGAAGCTTGATGAATACATCGAAGTGTCGAAGGAGGAGTTTGTACGTCGGGCGACGCTCCCGAATCGTACGTATGTCGAAATTGAACCGAGACTCAGTGAAGAGATGGCCGAGAAGGTTGATCCGCTCGATATCCCGGGGGTGCAACTCTATCGTACTCAGTGGCGGTATTACCCCGGACATGAGGTCGGGGCACGCAGTATCGGCTTCATTGGCTTTACTGATGAGGGTACCATGCAGCGTGGTAAGTACGGTCTTGAAGCAGCCTATGACGAAATTCTTGTACGCGATAATACCGCACTCTCAGTAAATTTCTTTGCGGAGATTTTTAGTAACCTTGGAAGTGCAGTTTTTGAGAATGAAACCAAAAAGCAGGGTGATATTGTGACGACGATTGAGCCGACGGTGGCGCGCATGCTCGACCGCGTCCTCCTTGATACTCAACAGCGGTACAACAGTCGTGTCACGGGCGGTGTCATCATGGATCCAAACACCGGTGAGATACGCGCAATCAGCGCTCTTCCGACGTATGATCCAAATAATCGTGGTGACGCGACGATTGAGGTCTTTCAAAATCCTCTAGTTGAAAACGTCTATGAGATGGGTTCGATTATCAAGGCACTCACGGTTGCCGCTGGTCTTGATAGTGGGGTGATTACACCTGCTTCGACCTACTACGATCCTGGCTTTATTGAGCTCAACACCTTTACCATCAAGAACTTCGACGGTAAAGGGCGAGGGACGGTTGATATGCAAGAGGTGCTCAACCAATCGCTCAACACTGGTGTGGCCCATATTGTGGGTCTCATGGGGCACAAGCGTTTTCGTGAGTACTTCACTAATTTGAAGCTTGGCAGTGAGTCTGGTATCGATTTGCCGAACGAAGCATCAGGCCTCGTCGCAAACCTCGAGTCACCGCGTGAGGTGGAGTATGCGACCGCGTCCTTTGGACAAGGTATCGCGATGACACCGATTGCAACCGTGCGTGCGCTTGCCACGCTCGGTAACGGGGGACACCTCGTCACTCCACACCTCGTAAAGCGGATTGATTATGAGGACGGTACCTACAAAGATGTGCAGTACCCCGAGGGAGCGCAGGTATTTAGTCCGGAAACGAGCGAGACGGTATCGCGGATGCTCGCGACGGTTGTCGATGAGGCACTTCGTGGTGGTAAGGTCGCGTTGCCACACCATAGTGTGGCGGCAAAGACCGGTACCGCGCAGATTGCAAATCCGGCCGGTGGCTATTATGACGACCGGTACCTCCACTCATTTTTCGGGTATTTCCCGGCGTACGACCCACAATTTATCGTTTTCCTGTATACTGTAGAGCCAAAAGGGGTCCAGTATGCGTCCGAGACATTGACGGAGCCCTTCATGGATTTAACCAAGTTTCTTATCAATTATTACAACGTCCCGCCAGATAGATAAGTATGAAAGACGTATTTAAGCATGTTGTTGTCACCATCCTCACGTTTGAGGCGAAGCTCCTCCTGCAGCGCACCAAGCCGACCATAATCGCCGTAACCGGCAGTGTGGGTAAGACGTCAACAAAAGACGCCATCTTTGCAGTCTTGAAGCATCACCGCAAGACCCGCAAGAGTGAGAAGAGTTTTAATTCAGAAATTGGCGTGCCCCTCTCTGTACTCGGGCTTCCAAACGCCTGGGACAATCCACTCCTCTGGACCTGGAATCTCATCGAAGGTCTCTTTATTGCGCTCTTCAGTAAGAACTATCCGGAGGTGCTCGTCCTTGAAGCTGGCGTTGATAGGCCGGGTGATATGTCGAAGCTCGCGACCTGGCTTCGACCTGATATTGTTGTCTTCACGCGCCTGCCTGATGTGCCGGTCCATGTCGAATACTTCAGTTCACCTGAAGCGGTCTCTGCGGAGAAGCTTGTCCTTGCTTCGGCACTGAAGCCTACCGGTGTCTGTATCTACAATCATGATGACGCACAACTCCTTCAGGCTATGAGTGCTATCCGCCAGCCGAGTATTGGCTTTAGCCGCTACGCACCATCACAGTTTACTGCCTCAGCTGATGAGATAGTCTACCGCGATGATATCCCCGTTGGCTCACAGCTTCGCCTCACACACCTGGATGAGACAGTAGCCTTAAAGGCGCTCGGTTCAATTGGTGTCCAAAATGCGTACACCTTTGCGGCTGCTGCTGCGGTCGCGTCACAATTTGAGATCCCACTCAAGGCAGTGGCTGACGCGCTTGCGTCGCACCTTGGTCCAGCTGGTCGGATGCGTATCATTCCCGGTATCAAAGGGACCTGTATTATCGATGATACCTACAACTCATCACCAACTGCAGCTGAGTCAGCCCTCCAGTCACTCAAAGAGCTCCGTGGCTTTACCCGCAAGATTGCCGTCTTAGGCGATATGCTTGAGCTCGGACAGTTCTCGACCCGGGAACACGAGCGTATCGGTACGGTAGCTGCCGCTTCATGCGATATGCTCATTACGATTGGGGTGCGTTCACGTAAGACCGCCGAAGGTGCGCTTGAGGCTGGTATGTCTGAGAAGATGATCTACCAGTATGAGGACTCGCTCACGGCCGGACGCGAACTCCAGCAGCTCATTAAGCCAGGTGATGTTATCTTGGTCAAGGGGTCACAAGGTATTCGCGGTGAGCGTGTCGTCGAAGAGGTGATGGCTGAGCCAGACCGCGCGCCTGAGCTCCTCGTGCGCCAAGATGCCTCCTGGAAGAAGCGCTAATAGCCGATTACGAAGCCCCGCTGACGCGGGGCTTTACACGCCCAAAAATCGGTCTATAGTATAGCTATGAAAACCATGACATATATTGCAACGGGCGTTTTGACGCTGGTGCTCCTCATGACGAGTGTGCCAACTGCCGAAGCTGCCTCAAATAGTGACCAAATCCGCCGTTTACAAGCTGAAATTAGCCGTTTACAAGCTGAGCTCAACCGCCTCCAGAATCGGTATGACGATGACTATGTGACTAATACCGGCAATGTCCGTACCCTTGGTCGCGGTAGCGTTGAGCTGTCTGGACAGGCGAGTGGACGCTCAGGTGAGCGTGTGCGCGCTTGGTTTGAGTACGGATCAACCTACTCACTTCCGTACAGTACCCCAGAGGTGAACGCCACTGGCGGTCGCTCGTTTTATGGTATCGCTGACGGTCTCTCAAGTGGCCGTACCTACTACTACCGCGCTGTCACCGAGACGAGCCGTGGGACATACATTGAGGGTGATATCAAGTCATTCCGCCTATCTGGTAGTAGTTACTACGACTATGATGATAACGACGACGATGATTACTATGATGACCGTGATGACGAGGATGTACCGGAGGTGACGACCGATGAGGCTCGTGATATCCGTGAGACTCGCGCTGAGCTCCGTGGTGAGGTAGATATGCAGGATGCCGAGAATGGTCTTGTCTTCTTCGCGTACGGTGAGGATGAGGATATGGTCGATGATGTCGACAGCGAGAATCGTTTCCGTGATATCGACGAAGACGGTGACGATCTCCAGGTGGTACGTGTAGGCAGTAACTTCGACGGTGACGAAGAATTCTACGCTATCATAACTGGTCTTGATGACGATACCGAGCACTACTTCCGCATGTGTGTGGAGTTTGAGAACGACGACAATGATGACGAGATTGTCTGCGGTGACACCGAGTCATTTGAGACTGATCGTTACTAAGGTATAGAGGGTGTGCATACGCGGCGTGATTTTCACGCCGCGTTTTGCTATGCTGAGGCGCCATGGAACAAACCCCATCAGTGTACGTCGACGTCCGTCGCCCGGAAGAATTTACCCTCGGTCACTTACCGGGTGCAGTTAATATTAGCCTCGAAGAACACCCCGACTACCTCGACCGCTTACTCACGCTTGCAAAGACGTATACGCTCGTTATCTACTGTTATTCGGGTGTCCGCTCAGCGTACATTCAGTCACTGTTGGCGACCAAGTACGGTATCACTGCCGCTCACCTTGAGGGCGGCCTTATGCTCTACCAAGGGCCACTTGAGTCCGAGTAATACAAAAACCGGCCCATTATTTGGGCCGGTTTTTGTATTGCGAGATTAGAGTGCGATAGCGAGCGTACCACCCGCAGCCGTGTAACCAACAGCAAAGCCGATAAATGGCATCGCGATGAAGAGGACAGCCGCGAGTACCTTCGAGAGGAAGGTGACTTCATTAGCACGCTTCATTGATAATAGCTCTTTGGTACTCGTTGGTTTAATCTTCATATGTGTACTAAGTTAATGTGGTTATTATAGCATTGTCGAGCAGGCGGGAAGGGCAGAGATGTTTATTGAATATAGAAAAAGGGCCGGTACAAAACCGGCCCCTCCGTTTGCATGCTAATGCTTACAATGCTCATCAAGGAACTCGCGAACCTGACGGAGGTCCGGGTGCTTCTTCCTGAACCTCGCGAAGCTTTTGTAGTGAAAATCAATGAACTCTGGTAAGTTGATAGCTTGTCTACCGTTGTGATAGGTGTTTTCATTGCTATGGACGAGTACTGGTATTGGTGCACGTTCAAGCAGTGAGATTTCGCCCACAACAAACAGTCCGTCGCCAACTTCCATCTTCACATCAGTGATGACGATATTTATATCTTGATTTGCGATCATCAAATGTAAGGCTTTGACACCATATTCGGCCGTAATAACTGTGCAGTCATACGTCTCAGCTAGTGCTTTAAACTGCTTCAGCTGATACTCGTCATCTTCGACGATGAGAAGGGTCTTCTTCATGATAGCTCCTGTGCTGTACCTAGACCAACCATACCGGTGATGAGGTGTGGTGTCAAACGCGTTCTATATTAGGTAACCGCCAGGTCCACTGATGTGACCTGGCG
Organism: uncultured Candidatus Saccharibacteria bacterium; assembly: GCA_964618165.1. GTDB lineage: Bacteria > Patescibacteriota > Minisyncoccia > Phycocordibacterales > UBA918 > OLB19. The sequence continues at coordinate 15,326 of CAZTWW010000014.1, forward strand.
GTGATTGTCATGTCTGACAGTAGAGGAGAAGGAACTCTCGCACGTCCCGGGCATCACTCGTCTTCTGATTGAACGAAGCGAAACTGCCGAAGTATTCGCGGACATGTGCTTCAAGGTTCGGTATTTCCAGACCTTCTTTCACGTAGTGATTGTCCAAGCTCCGCAGCAGTGTCTTCGGTGCTTCTTCACCATTGCGCCGATAGAGGTACTGGAGTACTCCAATCCCGTCCATCCGTGGCATCCGCACGTCGCTGATGACGAGACTGATGTCCACGGTCTCATCGAGTATGTCGACGGCACTCTGTCCGTTTTGAGCAGTGATAACCATGAAGCCGAGTCCTTCGGCGAGCTTGCGGATGGTCCGCAGGGTAGAGTGATCGTCGTCGATGACAAGTATGGTCTGGGGCATGGGTTATCTCCTCCTGGTCTTGGAGTAGCGTACCGGAATGGTAGGGGATGTCAATTAAATTGTCTGTGCCTTGCGTGGCTAATAATGTTGACATCACTAGTAATAGTGATATAAATCATCTTAGAACTACCGTTCATGACAAAAGGAGGTCTCCATGAACTCTCGACATACCGCAGAACGTCAAAAGCATCTTGATTTCGAAACTGGCGTCATCACTGCAGTGACAGAACACGATGAGTACTTCGACGTGCGGTTCAAAGGTGGCGGTTTTAGCATCAAGAAACCGGTCGACAAGATGCCTGAAGTTGGTCAGTTCTATACCCTCTACCTTTACCAAGGGTCAAGGATTCAGGGTATCGACCTCGATGGTGATCCCGTGTTCTACAAGACGAATGACGAGCTGGAAGCAGAGAGGTTAGAGGCGTTGCAGACCCTTGAGACGATGAAGAGTGAGCGCAAAGTGAGGTTCATGGCTGAGTTGCGTGACGAGGCGTCGGACTTCAACTGCCGGCTACGTCGCCTGCCAAAGGTCTTTCAGCAACGCATCAACTTTTTCTTTCGTCACGGTCTCGACTTCTGGGATCTGGCATGGGTTGAACTTGTGGTGTGCGAAACTGCTGTAAAGGTGGCGTATGCATGCAAGTCGCCTCGCGGCGTCGCTCGCTTTCTTAAGGCAACATCGGACGAACAGAACACACTTATCCCGCACATGGATGACAGTCTGTCTGGTCACCAGTTCCATTTCGCCTGCGTTCTGGCAATCGTCTACATTGGTGACACAAAGCGTGTGCGTCGGTTTCCTGGCGCAATGACACATATGACCGGTCCCATGCGCTACTTTGGTCGTTGAACACGCCCACACAAGCAGCCCATACAGGTCCGCTTGTGTGGGCTGTTTTCTTTTGGTGCTATACTTGCTATGTGAAGCGCATTTTAAGCATATTCATTCTCGTCGCGTGTATTATTGTAGTGGTTGCTTTTTATTACAGATCATACTATTCATCTGTGAGTGTGACCGATATAACTAATACCGAAGTTACAACAACCACTGATCCACAAATAGAAAAGGGTAACGAATTATCTGAGTGTCAGCACTACTACACCTACATTTTTCCAAATGCATCTGAATACGGTACTTTCGAGCAATATCCTGTTACGAATAGGTATATGGGCACAATCGCTGAGTTAGATCTAGAGAGTCACGCGGTTGCTAAACAATTTTATACTCATCATAAAAGCGCTTTAGAAAAAGGTATAAATTTTGCTGGTAAGTATGTTATCTCTGAGTGGGATTTCACCAATATTGGTTTGCTGTTTGCTGTCATTGATGCCGAAACTGGGAAGATATATCCGTTCCCGTACGTGGTTGATTGGGATTATGATTTCCGCATTGACAGTAATCTGATTATTATCAACCCAAAAGACACTATGTCGACATTTAGCTCAGACGGGGATGTGAGCTGTGATGCAAAGTGGTACAGCGATATGAAAAGTTATTACTTTTTGTTTGAAGATGGAGAGTTTAAACTCCTTGGGCCAGAAGAAGGGTTTGATCTAGCAGGCTCTGATTTTATTTTTTAATATTTTCAATAAGAAATCTCTGGTTTTTGTAAAATTCTTCCTCAACTTCTGCTCCACTAATTATTATATTAGTAGTTAGCATGCGTGTAATTTCAAAGGGGATGCCAATTAAAGAGTGTAACAATTCGGTTTTTATCCTATTTTTTTCATCAATTTCAAAAGGTCCTCCATAAACGTTATTTTCTACATACATTTTTTCAAGTTCTTCCTTGTAAGTGATTTCAAATGAATTATCTCTCCATGACATAAAAGAACATGTCATTAGAGCTACTGATAGTAGCTTCAGTTTAGTCTGAACAGAGTTGTACTTTTTGTAATATCTAACTTTCTTAACCGCTAGAGTCTTCATTAGTTTTACCAGTATTTTTATAGGTAGAAATTTATGTAACACTAGCAAGATTAGAAAATCTAAAAATGAACTATTTTGACCGGATAAAAGTGATAATTTGTAGTTGTAATCAAGTTGTAACTCGGTGTATGAGTACGTATCAGACTTTTTAATAGGGGAGAGAGTATATTGTGACATTTTATAACTAGACCTTATCTCTTTGAAATAATACCATATTAGTTAATTTTTATAGATTTCTGTATTTCAATTTCTAAATTTCAAAGTTTAATGTGGCGTCTTTGGCTCTGGCATTACTGCGGATTAGAAATTCAAGAAACTCAAAGCTGGAGGAGTGAACCGCCATGTCTACTATTGTTGTACTAAAGCGAAAGACAGGAGTTGTAAAAATCCAGCCATTAACGAAACAGACCTCATCATAGCCATGACTAAGATGCTCGATACTATCAGCCTTGATCAAGTAAAGCTAAGTACCAAGCTCAATGCTGAAATTCAGAAGTTTAAGAAGCTTCAAGCAATGTTTTTAGGAAAGAAAAAGACAGAGAAAATTGAGTCAATTGATGTCCGTGACTATGTAAGATTTGTACTCACTGAGGGGACAGTACTAGAGCAAAGGTCTGTGCTGGAATGTATAAATGGTGAAATCATTTTTAAAAACGGCAATATCACATGCCGATAATTGTGTTAACTCTTCGAAGAATGTCTATTAATACAGATGATTAAATCAAGTGTGCTGTTTTCAATTTCCGCCATTTGAATATTGATTTCTTGTATACGACGCGGCTTCAGTGAAACTTTGTTTCTGTCAATCTTTAGGTCGTTTGAACCTTTTGGATCGGTCAATAAGCTGTTTAAAGTAGTGATACTTTCAAGTAGATTCTTTGACTCACTTTCACAATTACTGTGTGTATCTGTGATTTTGTTAAGGCGAATCTTAAGCGTTTTTAAAAAACCAGTAATTGATGAGAAGTCAGATCGTTCATCAGTACAACACTTTTCAACAAATTCTTTTACTCTGCTAATTTCAGCTTCGACTCTAGAGATTAGGATATTTTTTTCAACTCGACGTATATCTTGGATTCGCTGGAGGACTACAACAACTATACTTGCCAATATAATATTTACAAAAATACTGATTATTGAAATAAGGTTTGAGAGATTAAGCTCATCCCAAGTAAGCCACTCACATCGACGAAGCCAAATAACCGTGACCAATACACCCAGGGTAAGAAATATAATTGGACTAATTATTTTCTTTGTTATGTTTTTCAACATCATCAACATAAGTTTTAATTTCGTCTTTTAGCCATGGTTCTTCCTCAGATATAACCTCTATTCTATTTCGCACAAAACCAACTCCTCGCTTTCTTGCTGTGCCACCAAAAACCTCTTCCAAAAAGCTTGTGCCATACCCAAGCGTTCCGTCTAAATCTATTACCATTTTAATTTCAGCATCATTATTCATTTTTGTGAATTCAGGATCTAAAATCGTTTCGACGAATAACTCCGCTGAGAAATCACCCTGAGCTTTTTCTCGAGGTCCTGGTGTTTCAGAAAAGTCTCTGACAGTGATTATTATTTTTTTATCCATATTTTTTTCTCGCAGTCGTTGTTAAGTACCCATGTTATGTATGTGCCGGTAAAGTCTGTCTGAAGGACACTGGTCTTACTTTGGTCTACGTTCACAACTGCTTTGTTGGTAATAATACTTAAACACTTAATTCGGTTATTATCAAGCGCCTTTTTAAGGCTTGGTATTCCTTTACCTCTGTAGTAGTTATCCCTTGATTCCTTGTGTTCATTGTTAAGTAATCCCATGATTATCTCAGGATACTTGTTTGAATTGAAGAATGACCACGCGATCTTCTTAAATGTTTTGGTAATGCGATAATTTTCTTTATTTAAAACACTGTCGACAATACCTCGTCCGAAATCAATAAAATGGAATGTGACAGAATGGTCAGCTTTGTTGTGATTAATTGAGAGCCACCAATGAACCGAGCCTTCGTTTTCACTAGCGTGTTCGTAAGTATTCTGCATCACTTCTATAAAAGAAGGATGAAGCGTCGGGAAAACATAGTCTGGAGTACCTGTGATTGTTTGCGATACGTCTTCTCGAATTTCCAGAGCAGTCTTCGGATCTATTGTTTGAGTACCTGCTTCACCAATGATTTGATTATCACGCTTTACCGTATAATCTTTGCTACTTGGGTGCTTAGATTGTAAACGTTCAAAAAATTGTGACTCGTGAAGAATCTTATTAGCCTCACGGTTTTTTGGAAAGTCACCGTTGAATTTGATGTTTGCTACTTCAAATCTATGAATTAGCGATAACAGCACTGTGGTAGCACTATGGTCAATTTCTTCCACTTCTTTCAGGACTACAAAGACCGGCTTCCGTTGTTTCCAAGAAGTATTAATCCTTTGAAGGAATCGAACTGTCTCTTCTGTATTATTGAGCAAAGAAAGGACTTTGGGTGCCCGAATTCTATTGTTACCGTAATCTTTTAAGATTTGAATCAGATTTTCTTTTGTAGTCTTGTCTTTACCTTGCAGTAGCCGTTTTAGTAATTTTTTCCTAAACTTGCATTTCTGTCGACGTTTATTGTTATGTCGAGCTTTGCTACGCTGTAGCCTCACATATAAATCTTTGTTTCTTATTCTTTTCATATTTTCTAAATCTACAAAGATTATGTCTGCGAGCTTTGATTGTAATAATACCCGCTATTTCAACTCAAAAAGATCCCAATTTTTGAAGGAAGAATCATGGGTGTAAGTTTTATTGCGGTTAATTTTCCATCCATTAGGTCCATCTTGTACCACAATACCCCCATCTATATTTTTCTTTCCTTTAAGCCACTGATGTAATGCTTCTGCTTTGTACTTCGTATCATTGCTTTCAGCAGTAATGCCAGCCTTTGTATCTACAATGTAAAGTGTATCTTTAGTCTGGATAATCCAGTCAGGATAAAAAAGCTTTTCTTTATTTTCATCGGGGTTGTAGTATGAGATAGAGAAAAACTCACTACCTGAGTCACCGTTCTTGTGCCACCAAACCAAATTTCTATTTTTAGGAGACTCAAGAAAATCGACAAAAGCTCTTTCATTAACACCGCCAAACATTCCTTGTTCTATCCAGAACGGTTGCATTGCACTCTTTTTTACTTCGAGTGATTCGTATTGATCTGTGAAGAAGAGTGACTCGGGTGGTACGTCGATACTCTCTACACGCTTCAGTCTTGCTGATTTTTTATTCACTTCTTGTTCACGTATTGGTCGATATGCAAGTAGAGCGTCGCTGATTATTGGAGCAAAAGCACTTGTGGGACTGAGTAAATCGTTAACGATTATTTTGTAAGCGTCGCCTCGATTTACTTTCAGGTTTTCCATAACCCAGAGATTGAGTGCGGTTTTCAACTTACCCCATGAACGTTCAGGAGCAAATTTGCGATTCTCATCTGTCTGGCTGGAAATATGCTTGAAACACATGAGGTTATACAGACGCTCTAAATCATGTCGAGACATCTCTTGATCATGGCTTCCACCCTCTGTAATAAGCTCCTTTGTGAAGTTATCAAAATCATCAATTTCAACACCGACAATCAAACCATTGGTGACCTGAGGTCGTTTATCAATTTGTTTAACGTCCAGTTTTTTATCGGCAACTTTCTTGAACGTGTCTTGGAACGTATCACCTAAGTCGTTGTAGTCCGTACGAGTCATAAATACTGACTCAAGCTTAATAGGTGATATGCCTTTCTTTCGATAACTTGCGTTAATGGCAGGACGATTTTCAGTCTTATTTTTTGCGTATTCTGCCAGCACCTCATTTCGTTTATAGTTGGTATATAAGTAACCAATGTTTAGCGCTGGATGTGCGAAATGAGTACCAAATGGCATACGTAAAATACGACCTACTGTTTGAATAGCAAACGTAGGATTTTTAATTTCTCGGAACATTACAAGCACGCCTGCACGTGGACAGTCCCAACCTGTAGCGGCAGCTTGTTTGAAGAGTAGAAATGATACAGGAGAGTTACTCATTTCCAGATCTTCGAGGTTTTCCTTTTCTTTAGAAAGCCAGACAGCAATTTCGTGTTCTTTAACACCTTTTTTCTTTAGGTATTCAAGCACAATTGATTGCTTGGTCGTATTCGCTGTTTCTTTAGTTGCTTGATCATCGTTAGGAAGCTGAATTAAAACGAGTGGGTTTACATCGACTCCAATCTCTTTATACAGAGTGACTAATTCATTTCTCTTATTGAACGCGAGCTCAAGTAATAAATCATCTTGATCTAAATTTCTGACTGATTTTTTCTCTAAATCTTCATCAGTCTGGAATATAATTTTTTCTTTAATTAGTCCAGCTTCAACTACTTCGTCACGTTTTACAGCGACATACCCAGCAGTATCTTCTCTTGTCGGAATATACTTTGGAGTAGCAGATACTCTAATCGTTATTTTAGGCTTAATTAAACCCTCTACAACTTCAAGAGCAAGTTCAGTGTCAGAACCGATATGCTCCTCGTCGATAATCACCACGATTTTTCGACCGTCATCATGTGTTTCGTTAATAAAATTATCAAAAGTCAGACCTTGTTCATTTTCTCTACGTAACTTTCTACTATCCTTACTTTTTCCTTTTATTTTCTGCCAGTTAATAAAGAATACGTCGTTTTTATGAAGTTTTCCTCGTGATAAATCATTGAGATCAATTAGGTCTAACTCTGTCGCTCCACCATAGTAGTCAAATAGTTTCTTCTTACTTTGTTCGTATGAGTCTTCACTGAAAGAAAACCAGATAAAAGCTGTATCATTTCCTTCAAATCGAGGGTCACTCACAATGTCTCTTAGAAACTGTGCGAGCATTATTGTTTTTCCTGAGCCAGTAGGAGATTTAAAAATGAGAGGTAAATTTACCTGAGGAAGTTTCCAAAGTGAGAGAAATTCGTTTTTGAGGTTCGAGACAGCGGTCTCTTGAAAAGGTTTTAATGCAAACATACTTATAATCGATTAATTTCTTTATAGACTTCAATAATAGGTTCTGGAATATCTTCAATTCGGATTTGCGAACTTGAGTACTCTCCCTTGTTTTCATTTTTACCCCAGCTGAATATGTATAGGGTAACAGGCTTTTTTGTTTTTTCGAGTTTTGTAATTAATTCAGAAATCTTTGATTTATCTTCTTTAAAATAGATTGCTGTAGTCTTATTAGCTGACTCAAATATTTGCCACCAGTCATTCTTTTCAACATCGTTAAGAGTGCCTTCACGTACACCAATCATTTCGCCTGCTTGATAGGTTACTTTGATTCGTGCCTCATCAGAAATTTTGTGTAGATGTTCAATATCTATCAGATCTGTCTTGTAATAGTAAAGATTGCTTTTGATACCTTCAATTTTTCCTTTAATTTCATTAATTCCATAGACAACAACATCACCATCTTCGATTTTCTTTTCAATTTTTTGATAGTTAGCTGATTCTTCTGCCACAATTGTTTCAACTGATTCAATCAAGCTGTTTCTACTTTTATCTTTGGTGATAGATGACCAAGTAATATTTTCTCTTAGGAGCGGAATGTAGCTTTTTTGTACTCCTTTGTATCCTTGAATAACATTTTTTACCCGAGGGTAAGTTACATCCTCACAGATGTTATTTTCGTTGTTGGTGCATAGGATGAACTTTCTTTTACCGTTGTCTTTCTTGTTCATTTCGAGGACAGCATGCCCTGTCGTCCCTGATCCTGCGAAAAAGTCTAAAATAATTGCGTTCGGTTTATCGCCAACAACTGCATAGATACAATCGAATACTGTGTAGAGTGATTTTGGAAAATCAAAATCGCAGTTAGGCAAAATCTCTCTAAGTAATTTAGTACCATACTCACTGGCATCATACTTTTTGTCTGTCCATACTGTTTTATAGGTACCGTAGTCTTTAGCAATCATGATTTGGAGAATTCCAGATCTTCCTTTCTTTACCTGAAGGATGTCTTTAATCTCTTCTACACTTTGTCTAGCGTATCGCCATTTTCGCTCTATGCCTTTCTCATCAATAGGCCAGACTGCTATTACGCCGTCTCCAATATCTTCATTTGATGAAGATGGATGTATGTTGTCAGGTGCTACATCGCCAAATCCTACAATTTGATTATCTTTTAGAAAGATAGGGTAGAAACAGTTTTTTGCATCCGAACGTTCTGATTCATTGCCCCAATTTCGCAAGTTTGAAACATAAATCTCCTCATCGCTAAGAGCGCGATTACCAATTGTTTTCGAGTCTTTAGGTACCACGAATATTGCATATTCATGGGTATAAGAAAAGTTGTTTCCCTGAACACCTTTTGGGTTGTGGATGACTGTGACTGTGTGCTGGTTATGGGAGGTGAAAATTTGCTCTATAAGAACACTGAGGTGTGCTTGTTCATTTTCATCAATTGCACAAATTAGCACACCATCCTCTTTAAGTAGGTTTTTTGCCAACCGTAGTCTGTTACGCATCATTGAAAGCCACTTACTGTGACGATATTCGTCTTCCTTGTCTACATAGTCGTTGTTGTACTTCCAGTTTCTTGCCCCTGTGTTGTAGGGAGGATCAATGTAGATCAAATCAATGCTTTTCCGGTGGGTGTAATTAAGGACACATAGAGAATGATAGTTGTCGCCCTCAATTAGCAAGTGATCCAAATCACTCGAATTCAAAACTCGCTTTTTTGTTGATTCGCGTAGAATTGGGACTTTTCTTTCGCAAGCATCTACTACGTCTTCACGCTTTTCCTCAAACACCAGACCCAAGCGATTTTTTTGGAGTTTCTTAATCTGAGTATTCAGATCTGCTATTTGCTTTTGTAAATCTTTTTCCGACATAAATTTATATTAAAAGGTCCTTTGTGGTTACTCCTAACGCTTTAGCTAAATTTGAAATAGTTGAAAGGGTGGGATTATTTTTTCCGTTTTCAATATTGCTGACAAATGATTTATCGACTCCAATTAAATCTGCCAATTCGCTTTGAGTAATATTCTTACTCGTTCTTATCGTTTTAAGATTGTGACCGAGTTTTTTTGATTCCTCTTGCATATTTTGAGTGTATCATAATAAGTTGTAATAAATTACAACTTATGTACAACGAAAAAGACAGTCCACTGGACTGCCTTTTTCGTTGTTGTTTGAGCCTTCTCGAGTGCTCGAACCAGCTCTCTCATTGTGGTCACAAGTTACTAAGTAAAATCATTCACTGCGTTCTGATTTTTCTAAGTACTTGTCGACCTCGCCTCGGCTGTTTTGGCATTAGGAATAGCCAAAACATGCCTGCGGCTTCACAATTGACCCGGACACAAAGTCTCTTGTGGTCACGAATCACTAAGTATATTGGTTCACTTCGTTCCCAATCTACTAAGTGTTCGCGAACCCCGCCTCGCGGTTTTTCTTTTTGGTGAAAAGAAAAACATCGCTGCGGCTTCACCACAGGCCACAAGCAATGAAGATTGCTTGTTAAAACAAAAGTCACTAGATTGAATAATCTAGTGACTTTTGTTTTGCCTGTGGTGACCCTACGGAGAATCGAACTCCGATTTTCAGGATGAGAACCTGATGTCCTAGCCGTTAGACGATAGGGCCAAATTTGGTGGCATATTTATACCAGATTAATTGAAAAAAGAAAAGTGCATTTCCTGGACAGATTCCTTTGTATTCGCTAGGGTATATAAGGAAACAGAGGGAGGCTCCTTATGGTTGATGAACTTGAATATCGGCGCTCCCTCAATCGTCTGCGGGATGCGCTCGTGCAAGTAGATGCAGGGTGGCGGTTGCGTGTTTACCATCAGGTGTACATTCAGGTGGTGGGCGGTAACCCGTATGTGCCAAGATTTACCGGTGTTATCGGTGAACACATGATCAAGTTCGCTGGCACGGTATGTGAACTGCCAAAACAACGGCAGCGGACTCACTACCGACGGTGCCAGGAGTTGATGAATCTTATTGCGCAAGATTCTGGTTATGGTCGGTTCTATGTGACTGAGCCTGGTCACGGGTGCCGAGTGGAGTGGGCGATGGAGCTGCCTGAAGCAATGCTTCAGGATGAGGGCGACTATTTAGTGCTGGCACTACGGCTTGGTATCGAGCGGCTTGCGGCCAATACAAGTCGCTTCTATCGACTCTTCGAGTCGACCGAGGGCTATGTCTCAGCTATCTACGACTACGATGAGATGCGTCAGGTGGGACGAGCGTGAAGATACAATTTAAGGCCGCGGGAGACATCCCGCGGCCTTTTCGCTTGCTTTACACACCGCATACTTCCTAGTACTGTGTCGTTGGAACAGTGGGGGATACAATGAAGGAACCAACAAGGTATCAACTGCCGGTTGTTCATGATGAAAATGAGCTCATGAGCAGCTTGGAAGAAATTGCCGAGTATAACGGATGGACCTATGTCCGGACGAACGAGTCGCAGGTGTCGGTGGCGATTATAGGTGACTGGAGCGAGTATCAAGGAATCGTAACCAATCATGAGCGCTCCAAGCAGATCAGTGTTGTGTTTACAATAGAACACAAGCAACCAAAGAAACGGACCGCTGAGCTCTATCATCTCCTCAATCTCATAAATGATAATAATCCGCTTGGAGTCTTTACCTATTGGGTGCAGAAAGAACGGATTATGTGGCGTCAGCTACTTTTCTTTGAGGATGAAGCTGATATAAATGTGCTCACTATTGACTTACTCATCGAGAATGCTGTGTTTGCGTTAGACCGTTTCATGCCAGCCTTCAAACTCATTGCGCATGGAAAGGTGGGGGCGGACGATGCGTTTGCTGCAGCGGTAGATCATGGGGTCGGACGCGCATGAAAACAAAACAGGCCAGGGAGTGATACTCCTTGGCCTGTGTT
>CAZTWW010000015.1:0-24520 GCA_964618165.1 uncultured Candidatus Saccharibacteria bacterium
ACCTTTATTGTGCTCTTTGGGAGTATTGCGGCGCTTGGTGCATTTCTCCTGGTTGGGATTGAGACGAGTGAGGCACTCTATAAGGCGGCGACGCTCCTTGTGGTTGCGAGCCCATGTGCGATTGTGATTAGTGTGCCAGCGGCGGTCCTCTCAGCGATTGCGGCGGCCGCGAGACAAGGCGTGCTCTTTAAGGGTGGAGCAGCGCTCGAAGACTTTGGCACTGCGACGACAATCGCTTTTGACAAGACGGGCACGCTGACCGTTGGGGTGCTCTCAGTTGCACAGGTAGAACCACTGACACGAGATGAGGGTGAGTTCCTCTCGATTGTCGCGACACTCGAAGCGCAGTCTGATCATCCGCTTGCTCGGAGCATTGTGGCGTACGCTACAGAGCGTGGCGTTCGCCAACTCAGCGCTACCGATCAGGCAGCGATTGTGGGGCAGGGAGTGGTTGCTTCAATTGGTGGGGTGCGGTACTGGGCTGGTAACGCGGCGTTAGCGGAGTCCCAGGCAGCGATTATGACGGCGACGGTGACCGCACTTTTGACCGAGGCCGAGACACAGGGGCAAACGCCAATTATCGTGGGAAGCGGGGAAGAGGTGATCGGTGTGGTGACGCTCGCAGATACTGTTCGACCGGAGGCGGTCGAGGCGATTCAAGCACTCAAAGATGCCGGAGTCCGCGAACTGGTGATGCTCACGGGTGATACACCACGGGTAGCTAGTGCCATCGGCGCTCGTCTTGGTCTGGCTCCCACACAGATTAAGGGTGGTCTCATGCCGGCTGATAAGGTCGCTGCTGTTGAGACATTTGCCCGAGAGGGTAATGTGGTCTTTGTTGGGGATGGGGTGAATGATGCGGCAGCACTCGCGACCGCGCGGGTTGGGATTGCGATGGGAGTGGCGGGGACTGATGCTGCGCTTGAGGCGGCTGATGTAGCGCTCCTCTCTGATGATCTCCGGAAGCTCGTCTACACCTACAAGCTTTCACGCCAAGCCAATCGCATCATTCGACAGAATCTGTACTTTGCCTGTGGCATCATGGCGATTATGGTGGTGTACACCATTTTTGGTGATATGCCGTTGCCACTTGGCGTGATCGGGCATGAGGGTGGAACACTCCTCGTGGTCGCAAATGGACTGAGGCTTCTCTTCATGCGGGTGAAGTAGGTTATACCGGTAGTTACAAACTACCTTCTCTACACAGTTATACCGAAGTTCCCCACGGACTTTTCCCCGCGTTATGCACAGTTTATTGATTTATAAGGGTGGATTGGCACTATGGTGTCTGTATTGACCATAATTATGGATGTGCGACCATATGTGTAGGTCGACATGGTGGTGATTCTCCATACTATTGTCCCCTTTGAGGGACCGGAGCATGCCGACCGAACTCTACGTTGTACTAAGCAAAACGCGCCCGGCTGGGGCGCGTTTTGTCGTTTGTAGCGGTTTGGTTTAGTGAGCCTTGAGGGTAACGTAGATGTCTTCGAGTGCACGTACGGCGTCGCCAGCGGCGATGTTGTTCTGGTGGTACTTGACGTTAGTACAGTCACCAGCTGCCCAGATACCAGGGGTGGTTGTCTTTTGGGTCCAAGGGTCAATTTCGACACGACCATACGCATCAAGCGTGACTGCGTCTTTGGCATAGGCAGTATTTGGAATCATGCCAATCTCAACAAAGATGCCTCCAACCGAAATCGTAACTTCCTCACCATTATGTTTGTAGGTGAGGCCAGTCACAAACTGCTCACCAATGACGGCGGCTGGCTCGGCGTGGGCGATAGCGTTCATGTTGGGGTGGGCGAGTACCTTCTCAACGGTGATAGCGTCTGCTTTAAAGTCGCTGTGTGAAATGAGAGTCACGCTTTTCGTGTACGCGAGGAGCTGAGCGGCAGTTTCAAAACCGGCGTTGCCGCCACCAATAACAGCGACGTCTTGTCCAGAAAAGAGTGGACCATCACAACTAGCGCAGTAGGTGAGCCCTTTATGTTCGTACTGATCGGCACCAGGAATGGTGAGGCGACGACGAGCCGAGCCAGAGGCAATCAGGATAGCCTTGGCGGTGTAGGTGGTGCCGTTATCAAGCGTGACGGTATGCTCATGTTCACCACGGGTGAGGGTAGTCACGGTGCGACCTGCTTCAACCGTCACATACTCTCCTGTGTATGCGAGGAGGTGGTTCTTTAAATCGAGTGCGAGCTTGTCTCCACTGATTGATGGGGTACCAATCCAGTTTTGGATGTCGGTCGAGACAGTACTCTGTCCACCCCAGTCTTTGGTAATAAAGAGGGTGCGTAACTGCTTGCGACCAGCGTAGACACCAGCAGATACGCCAGCTGGTCCACCGCCAATGATGATGAGATCAAACATAAAAACTAACTACTCGGTAATGATGGGGAATAGTGTACCATAGATGAGTTGACGAGTATACCCCCCTGGGGTATACTCGTCAACATATGAAACAAATCGTCAATCGCTTGAAGCGTGTTGAGGGACAGTTACAAAAAATCCGCACTGATTTAGAAAATCAAAATCCAGCGTGTGATAGTGTGGTTCCACAGTTTTTGGCTGCGAAGGGTGCGCTCGATGCATGTGTGAAGGAGTACCTCCTTTTATCTCTCAAAGAGTGTGGCAGTAAGCGGTCTCAAGCTGATACGACAATGCTCCTTGAGACGATAATTAAGAAGTTGTAGTTGTATGGGGTTTAGAGATATTGCAGCCAAGTATCACCTTGGTGAAGTAGGGTCAGTGATTCCAGGACTCATAATTCATGGCAAGCCAGCACCGTATCCTGTTCTTAATGAGCGAGCAATACGCGCTGGTGCGGGGATGGTGTTCGCACTTGGGTTCTTCGCTTTCTTCCAGGCTTTTTATCTGCGTGAGTTTATATTCATCCAGGTACTTGTCGTGGTGTTGTTTGTCGACTTTTTTATGAAGGTGATTGTGGGGACGCGGTACTCCCCGGTGTCGATTGTGGCGAATTGGATTGTGCGTGGACAGCAGCCTGAGTACGTCGGTGCGATACAGAAACGTTTTGCCTGGTCAATTGGTCTTGTACTCGCCAGTACGATGATCGTGCTTATCTATGGGTTCGGGATTATGGGGTTACCAAACCTCATCATCTGCGGTGTGTGTTTGACGTTTATGTTTATGGAAAGTGCCTTTGGTATCTGTGTTGGGTGTAAGCTCTATGGGTTTTTGTTGTCAGTCGGATTGCTGAAGACTCCCGAGCATCGTCCAGTGTGTCCAGGTAATGTGTGTGCGATTGAATAAGAAGAATTGCGCGAACAACAAAAAACACCGACCAGGAGTGGTTGGTGTTTTGTCATGAGATTAGGGGATGTAGATTCAGTTCAAAGCTGTTGTCTAAGGAATGTCGGTACCGGTCACAAGTTACTAAGTATAATTGTTCGCTACGCTCCAATTCTACTAAGTACTTCTGACCACGGCTCGCTGGTTCAGGGCATTAGGAATAGCCCTTCACATCGCTCCGCCTCGCCGTTCGCATTTTTGGCGTGTAAATTATTTTAATTTAGAACGACGCAAAAATGCAGGAACGGCGCCCCAATCGTCCTCGTCGTCTTCGTCGACAGGATCAACTGGCTTTGGGTCGCGGCGAGGAATCTCTGGCTTTGGCTCGACGACCATGCTCTCTGCTTTTGGAGCGGGTGCTGGCGCAGGTGCTTCCTCCTCATGACGACGTGGAGTCGTGAGTGAATTGAAGATACGGCCACGGACTGGTTCGGTCGGTGCCTCGACTGGCTCATCGATAACTGCCGCTGGGGCTGGGGCTGCGACCGGTGCCCGGCGGGCGATTGGTGCACTGTGGTGACCACTCTCCTCAGGGAAGCCGGTAGCAATGACAGTGACCTTCACTTCGTTCTTCTTCAGCTTCTCGTCTTTGATGGCTCCGAAGATTACCTTGGCGTGTGGGTCGATAGACTCGGTGATGACACGGGCAGCATCCTGAATCTCGAGCATGCCGAGGTCGTCGCCACCAGCAATCGCGAAGAGGACACCCTTCGCACCAGTGATTGATACTTCAAGGAGTGGTGAGTTGATAGCGGCGCGAGCAGCCTCTTCAGCACGCTTCTCGCCAGCTGAGACACCGACACCCATGAGGGCTGAGCCGGCGTTCTCCATGACGCTCCGGATATCAGCGAAGTCGACGTTGATGATACCAGGCATGGTGATGAGGTCTGAGATACCCTCGACGGCTTGCTTGAGGACATTGTCACACTGCTCAAAGGCACTCTTAACCGTAGTCTCCTTATCGACAATAGCGAGGAGGCGATCATTTGGAATGGTGATGAGAGCATCAACTTCTTTCTTGAGTTCTTCGATACCCTGAAGGGCAAGACGCATACGCTCTTGACCTTCAAAGAGAAATGGCTTCGTGACCACACCGACGGTGAGGGCGCCACTCTCGCGTGCAATCTTCGCAACCACTGGCGCAGCACCAGTACCGGTACCACCACCCATACCACAGGTGACGAAGATCATGTCTGAGCCCTTGATGGCGTTCGCGATCTCTTCGCGAGTCTCTTCAGCGGCACGACGACCCATATCTGGGTTACCACCGGCACCAAGACCACGGGTAAGATTCTTACCAACGTGTATCTTGCGCTTCGCGAGTGAGTGATGGAGGTCTTGGGCATCACTATTGATAGCGATGAACTCGACACCCTTCACCTTGGCACCCACCATGTAGTTGACGGCGTTGTTTCCAGATCCACCAACACCAACGACACGAATACGTGCGAATGACTCTACGTCTGCTTTGATCTGTTCCATAATAATGTGCGACTAGTTGAGTAATAAACCAAATGATTACCTCCAAACGACGTGGAAAAAGTAACGTCAGTTCTCGGTACGACCCATCATACAGGTATATAAACTATCTGTCACGATATTGACTCTCCTCGCTTTTATGTCTTTGACTCACTATAAAAAATGTGACGTTATGGGAGGAATTGAGAGAGCCAATCAAGGATAGTGTGTTTCGTTTGCTTCACGACACCAATCGCGGTTGTCTCTTCGCTATCACTCGCTCCGAGCATACAGAGACCATAGGCCACGGCCCACGAGGCATCACGGACTTTGGTGTTCTTACCGAATTCAAGAGTAGCGATACGAGCAGGGAGGTTCAAGGTATTGCGGGCGAGCTCCTGGATACCGGGGGTCGTCGCGCCACCACCAGTGAGGATAATACCGGCAGGGAGGAGTCCGTCTTTGCGGATTTTCTTTAAGTGCTGGCCAACGAGCTCAAAGATGTCAGTGAGGCGAGCGTTGACGATTTCTTCAAGGCGCTTCTTCGGGATGGTCGAGGCGGTCATGCCACCACGCTTAATCTTCTCAGCTTCTTCAAGCGGGATGCGGAGACCAAGGGCGATGTCGTTGGTGACATCGTTCGCACCTATCGGGAAGACCTTGAGGGAGACGGGGGTCATGTCTTCAAAGACGACGGTCGAGACCGTCTCGGCGCCGATGTTGGCGAGGATGCAGCCAGCACGACGCTGGGCCTTGCTCAAGATCACAAAGCTCGCAGCGAGAGGTGACGCCATCACGTCTTCGACGTAGATGCCGGTATGCTCCACTGCGCCAATGAGGTCATTCAGGTGCTGCTCATACGTAGTGATGAAGAGGGTGTCGACCTCGAGCTTTGTGCCGCGCATACCCTGCGGCTTCCCAAGGACAAGCTCGCCGTCGACGCGGTAGCGGAGTGGGATGGCGTGGATGATTTTGCGATTGGGGATATGGTCGATGATACGGTCTTCACTGTCTTGGCCGGCCTTCTCGATATCGATAGAGGTAATCTCTGAGTCAGCGCGTGAGGTGATGACTTCACCTGTTGAGACCACCTCATCGAGGCCAATAGATCCGATTGAGACAAACGCCCGCTTCACCTGAACGCCAGCAACCTTCTCCGCTTGAGCAACCGCACTACGGATGCTCCGCACCACGTCAGACTCACTGATGATGTACCCGTTGCGGAGACCGCGACTCTCAGCAAAGCCGGTGCCGATAATCTGTGGCATGGCACGCTCACTCTTCTGGCGGGGTACGCGAACAATCACCACCTTGACCTGGTAGGTACCAACATCAATACCGGTGATAATGTGCTCAGACATAGTTATACGATACTGTACTTACGAACGTAGCGCTGCTCTTGCTTGTCCATCTCGTCACCATGATCGAGGCCTTTGAGGTGGAGGAGGCCATGAATGAAGAGGAAGGCAACGTAGCCGTCAGGGCTAAGGCCAAATTTAGCTGCTTCACGGACTGCCACCTGCGGACAGATGAATATCTCGCCAGTGTCCTTTGTGAGAGGGAAGGAGAGGACGTTTGGTGAGTAGGTTTTCTGGCGATAGGCAATATTGAGTGAGCGGGCGCGGTCTGGTCCGACGAACTGGAGGGAGAGATTATAGCGCTTGCCGAGTATGTCATTTTTCATCGTTTCGTAATGAAACGAAGGATATGACTTGACCGTACTCGCGAGCGAAAAAGTAGACATGGTTATAGGGTAGTATGCCACGTTTTTGACCGTACGATAAGGCGTGTCCTGTGGGCTTAGACTACGCCAAAAAAACGTAAAATCCCCCATACTGGGGGACTGTACTAGCCGCGGCGGCCTCGAGTTCGTTCTTGAACCTTACCAAGCTTGAGGAGCTTTTCGTAAGTCTCCTTCTTAGCAAGCTTCTTCAAACGAGCGAACTTCTGGACATTACGACTCTTGACGCGAGAGTAGTATCGTCCACCACGGACTTTCGGAATGATTCCGGCGCCTTGTACACGCTTCGTAAAGCGGCGAATTACGTTCGCACTGCTTTCGTTGGTGTTTTTTGTAACTTCAACATTTGTTGCCATATGTGGCCGAAAGAATACCATTTATGGGCAAAAAGTGCAAGAAATGCACGAGTCACCTAATTGGTGTGCTGGAGGGCGTTCACACGCTTCAAGCGCTTCATGAGGATGTCGGTTGTGATTGGCTCTTGTTTGCGGGCGTCCATATCGCGGAGGATAACGGTGCCTTCAACAAACTCCTTCTGGCCAATGATGATGACATGCTTTACCTCCTTGGCTTCGGCATCACGGAGCTGGGCTGAGAGTGAGTCGTTCGCAAGGTCTTGCATGACCGGAATACCAGCCTTGCGGAGCTCGTCGATAATCATAAGACTGCGCACTTTTGGTCCAAATCCAAGCTGGATGATATAGACCGATGGGGTATCAAGCTTCACACGTGGGATACGGCCAGGGGCAGGACGGTCCTTGAGGATGGCGACGGCGCCAACGCCACCAGTGCGACGTTTTGTCTTTCGCTCGAGGAAGGCGTCAAAACGACCACCTTTGAGGGTGAGGAACCCACCATCAGTCTCATCACGGTTGAGGGTATCAATTGAGAAGAGGGCATCACTATAGTACTCGTGGTGACCGAGCATCTTTGGGTCTATTTCATACGGAGTCTCGCTCATGTCGAGGTACTCGATGATGTCACGGAAGTGCTTGCGACTTTGGTCGCTCAGGTATTCAAGTGGGTTCGGTGACTTATAGGCGAGTTCATGATCTTCATCAATAAGAGCCTGGAGGGCGAAGAGGGCATGACTCTTCATTTGCTCGCGGGCGGTCGGAGTCATTGCGTCAAGACGCTTGCGGAGGAAGTTCGTGAGTTCGCGACTATAGCGGGTGATTGATTCGGTGTCGCCAAGTGAGTTGATGCGGACGATGTGGTCGCTGTGACCGAGTTCGTTTGCGATGGCGCGTGTTGTCTGGATGAGAATGGCTTCAGCGATACTCTTTTGTACATTGAATATATGAAACGATACAGCGGTCTCATTTGGGTCTGAGGTCGTGTCTATATTGTAGAGGAGGACGGGCTTCCCGTAGGCGTGAAGACCAGCTTCGCAGTAGGTGAGGACGCCACGCGAGAGGTGTCCACGGAGTGCATCGAGCTCCATGTCACCGTCTGCGATGGTGTGGGAGAGGGGTACCGTGCAGTTCTTGCATTCAGGGTCTTGTCCGAGTGCATCAAACGTACGAAATCCAAAATGTTCAGCGGTCTGGCCGGTAAGCTTCAAAAACTCAGTTGGACTACAGGTGATACGCATACACACTACTTACTCACTGCTAGTAATATCCTCAAATCGAACTTCCCCTGGTAGATAATCAAAGGTCTGTGGCGGGAAGAGTCGGACAAAGGCACGTCCGACAATCCGTTCCTCTTGGAGGACGCCCCAGACACGTGAATCTGAGCTCTGGTCACGGTTATCACCCATCACGAAGTACTCACGGTCACCGAGCTTTTCTTCAAGGATGATGCCGTTTCGCATGCTCTTGATGTATGGCTCGTTCAAAATAAAGCCATCAGGGTACTGTTCATTAATGATACGGACGGTACTGCCTTCAATTGAGACGGTATCACCAGGGACGCCAATGACTCGCTTAATAAAAAACTTTGATGGGTCCTTTGGGTAGCGGAATACGACCACATCACCGCGAGTTGGGGTGTGAAGCTTGTAGCTGACTTGGTCGACAATGAGGTATTCACCACTCTGAAAGGTGTCTTGCATTGATGCACCAGACACGATGAATGGTTGTGCGATAAACATGCGCACTGGTATGACGATGATGAGTGCGATAATCGAGAAGCGAATAATTTCTGCAAGTGGATGCTCACTCTGCGGTGGGATTGGACTCGCGTCACTAGCGGTTTCGATAATCGTTGGTGCTGGTGTACGAGAGAACAGTGACATAGAGGTGATTGATGTATGACATTATACTCGAATAAAAAATGAAAAACAAATTTTTGTTTTTTAAAAAATAAACGCGCATCATCTGATGCGCGCTGGAGTAAATGTCATCCTGTTACCATCCCCAACAAAACCGTTTTCTATATAGAAAGGCACAGCTCCGTCTAGTACATACCGCACGATGAGCGACTTTTGTCGCGTAGTCGCTAACCGTTTGAGACGCTTGATAATAACAGTACCGATACCTTGGCGTTGGTAGCCGTGATGGATGATGAGACGCCGCACTTCGATGTCGTTGGTGTACTCAGCGGTCTCAACCCAAAAGTACTTATTGTTGCTGTAGGTGCGGATGTTGTTTTTTGTCTGGCGAATATAGCACCAGATGGTGAGTCGAGTGAGTATATTCATGATAACCTCAAGATTTTTTCTCTCGCAATACTAGTATAAAAAGACGGTGTTGTACATCAAAGTAAAAACTCGCGCCAAGGTCATTGGCGCGAGGAGCTCATATGAGTGAGTGGGCGATGTAGGAGTGGAGATTCGTTGCCCCAAGGAGCAGTAGGTGCTGAATCTCCCGAAACCCGAACTGGTTTGGTCTCGGGTCTGGCCACTTGAGTGTGTAGACCGCGAGCTGGATTCCGTAAATACCGACACCCACCAGCCAGAGGGTTGCCGTTATTGTGGGGAGTCTATCGAAATTGATGAGGAGATAGCTCACCATCGGTACGGCAGCAAGCAGATAGACGACAGCACTCAGGTATCGCGGGAGGAAGTGAAGTGTCTTCGTTATGGTTCCTGCGACACAGATGCCGACCACAAACGCGATGCCGTGCCAGAAGGGTGTGGTCGGCATGATGTGACCCCAGTACGGCAAGCCGGTGATGGCGATGACATAGAAGATCATAATATGATCGAGTTTACCCAGCCAGTCACGGTAAGAAACAAAGTGATAAACGAGACTGACCCCATACAACAGAAGTATGGTGATGGTATAGATCGTGGTGGTCCAGTGAGTCGATGTACCGAGCCACCAGAGTGCACTGGTGACACTAACAGTATCAAGGACCACCACGCCACTGTGGCGCGGATACCACCAGGGTTTGGTGGATGATTCGTCGTATCTTAAGAACACTGCATGATCCCCCGAAAAGAACGTTCGGGTTGTACCGTACCACATACTTTTGGTGTGGTAAAATGCCAGTATGTTCTATATCGTTGGGCTTGGTAATCCGGGTGCGAAGTATGCGCGTACGAGACACAATATTGGCTGGCTCGCGCTTGATGCGTGTGTGGCGGGGTGGGAGTTGCCTGAGCCACGACTCGTAAAGAAGTATCAGAGTCGTGTGAGTGAAGGGATGGTAGTGGGAGAGCCGGTCGTGCTCGCATATCCGGAGACCTTCATGAATAACTCCGGCGAGGCGGTGAAGGCTCTTGTACCCAAAGGAGCGTCCTCGCAACTTATTGTCGTGTATGATGAGGTTGATTTACCGGTCGGGGAGTTTCGTATCTCGTTTGGGAATAGTGCTGGTGGTCACAATGGCGTATCTTCAATTATTGAACGACTTGGGACCAAAGACTTCGTCCGGGTTCGTATCGGGGTGGCGGCACGGGGCAGTGAGACGGGGAAGGCCGTCCGGCCAGCGGGGGAAGATTTAGCCGCCTATGTCCTTGGTACCTTCAGACCAGAAGAGCGAGAGGTGTACGAAAAACTATTTCCAGTCATTGTCGAAGCGATTGAGACGATTATGCTTGAGGGGCGAGAGAAGGCGATGAATAAGTTTAATTAGAGATATACATCACACACAAAACCCGCGCCTCTTGGGCGCGGGTTTTGTGTGTTCATGAGGTTATGCTTGTGGGACGTCCTTCCAGGTGAGGGTCATACGCTGTTCAGCTGGCTCAAAGAGCGAAATCTTGAACTTGTAGACACCACCAAGTGAGAGGGTGGCCTTCATCTTCTCCTCTGATTCGAACTCAGAGATGTGGACGAGACCAGCAACACCTTCCTGGATAGAGGCCAGCGCTCCGTGCTTGTTGTACTTGATGACAACACCCGGTACGACCTGATCCTTAGCAAACTTGCCTGCAGCTTCGGTCCATGGGTTCTCACGGAGCTGCTTGATTGAGAGAGAAATCTTGTCATCCTTCACTTCAATCACCTTGACCTTTACCTTGTCGCCAACCTTGTAGAGGGCGCGGGTGTTCTCAACGAGACCCCAATCGAGCTCAGAGATGTGCACGAGACCTTCGAGACCTTGTTCAATCTTCACAAAGACACCGAAGTCAACAGCGCCGGTAACCTCACCATTGAGGACATCGCCGACCTCGTACTTACTAACCTTCTCACCCTTTTCTTCTTTCTCCTGGTGACCCTTCTCAGAGAAGATGAGCTTGTGCTCCTTCTGGTCAGCCGTAATCATGACGACTGAGAGGTGCTTGCCGATGAGTGAGTTGAGGGCTGAGAGGATCTTGTCCTTGTCGCCGTTATCAACGCGTGGGTAGTTATCAGCTGAGAGCTGTGACGCAGGGAGGAAGCCCTGGATACCCTGCCACTCCATGATGAGACCGCCTTTGTTTGCCTCTTTCACTTCGAGTGACATCACCGTACCCTTCTTCACTGCTTCTTCGGCATCAGCCCAGATGAGGGCTTGACGAGCTTCCTTGAGTGAGAGCTCGATGTAGCCGTCTTCGTTGTTTACATCTACTACCTTGGCAGCGATGGTGTCGCCAACTGATACCTTGCGGAGGATATCGCGGGCATTCATGTACTCACGACCAAAGATGAGACCAGTACCAAATGGTGGGAGGTCTACATAGACGCGAGCGCGACCAATCGCTGATACGGTTCCTTCAACGAGCTGACCCTCCTTCGGAGACTCAGGAATGTTTGCAGCGAGGTTCTGCATCACACTTGTTTCTTCTGACATATTTTGTGTAGCGACTTTCATAATCGGCCAGCTTCTTTGTCGTGACCACAATTTCGGCACTCACCGTACAGTCAGTACGGCTCGTTTGAAATTTTGTCACTTCGCGAATCTGACTCGATTCTGTAAGTCTTATACTTACTTACTTTATTCCGACGACACGCGTCTGGGTTTCAATTGCTCATGGCCGTAGTCCATAAACCCAGGGTTAACGTGTGCCGCTAGGAAACTATTAATACCTTTCGGTGCGGGGAATATACCAGAAAAGCGTAAAACTGTAAATAGGATACGGTTCACCCGTGACTAAAAACCACAATCGTCATTGCGAGGAAGGAGCGGTAGCGACTGACGTGGCAATCCAGTTGTTATTGTCATCTATGTTTAGATTGCTTCGTCGGTCATTGCCACCCCTTCTCGCAATGACGATTGAAAACGCGCGGTGACGGAGAGTGCAAGTACGAGGTCTTGCCTCGGACAGGTCCGAGGCAAGACCTCGATGAGGAGAAGCTCGATGGTCTCCTATATCCCATTTTTTATTTTCCGGGTATACTACAGCCACTATGGTCATTACATATCACGGCGGGCAGTGCTTTAAGGTGTCATTTGGTGATACCACGCTGGCCTTTGATCCAATTGCAAAGTCTTCGAAGCTGAGTCCGGTCAAATTCGGGGCGGATGTGGCGTTTGTGTCACTGAATCATCCAAATTTTAATGGCATTGAAAACGCCTCACACGGCAGTAAAGAGCCGTTTGTGGTGCAAGGTCCGGGTGAATACGAGATCGGTACCGTCTCCGCACGTGGGTACGGGGTTAAGACGAAATACGAAGGAGTTGAGCGGTACAACACTATCTACCAGGTGCGACTTGAGGAGATGAACATGGTCTTCCTTGGTGCGCTTGGTGACCCGGAAATCGACCCGAAGATTCTTGGGGAGTTTGGTGATATTGATATTCTCTTTATTCCAGTTGGCGGTGGCGATGTGCTCGAGGTACCGCAGGCAGCGAAGCTCGGACTCAAGCTCGAGGCCAAGCTCATTATCCCGATGCACTATGACGCGACGGCGCTCAAGGCATTTCTCAAAGAGGCGGGTGCTGATGGTGTGGCTCCCGTTGATAAGCTCACGATAAAGAAGAAGGATGTGAACGAGATGGAGGGTGAGATTGCCGTGTTGACGGTCTAATTGCGGGTGAGTCACACTCATGTTGTTTGATTACCTCGATAACCTCCGAAAAAAACCGAAGCCACAGCGACAGCGGTACGCCTTTGCTTTTGCTCTTTCTTTTACCCTCATCATTACCGGCATTTGGGCAGTGACGCTCCCGGGGCGATTCACGCCACCGGAAGAGATTGCAACTAATGCCGGCGAGGCGCCGTTTGCTGGCCTCTGGCGCCAGTTTAAAGATCAAGTCGCGAGTGTTCGTACTCAGACGGCGGCCGTGGCACCGGGTGCTGCCTCATCAACTGAGTCAACAGCGACGACGAGTAATCGAGTCGATGCGGTGTCATTGATTGCAACGACGAGCGAAGATGGGACACTGGTACCATTGCCACCACCACCAAAGCCGGTCCTGATTGGGACGACCTCACCAGAGCTGGCAACAACGAGTCGATAAGATAAAAGCGCGTGACCGCAGGTCACGCGCTTTGTCTACTCCACCTCCACGCTCTTCATATGCTATACTTCAGGGCGTTATTTACTGATTAGTGTTAGTTACGAATTACTATGCCGAAAAAGACCGAAGTTGCTGAAACGATGCCGCTCCCAGAGCGCGGGATTGTCGCCCAGGGCATCACCGGTGAAATGGAGCGGGCGTATCTCGACTATGCAATGTCCGTGATTACCTCGCGTGCTTTGCCGGATATTCGTGATGGCCTCAAGCCCGTACACCGACGCATTCTCTATTCGATGCGACTCAATGGTCTTACGGCAAGTGCCAAGTTTAAGAAGTCGGCAACGGTGGTAGGAGACGTGCTTGGTAGTTTTCACCCGCATGGTGACGCTGCTGTCTATGAGTCGATGGTGAAGCTCGCGCAGCCATTTGCCACGCGCTATCCGCTCGTGCTCGGGCAAGGTAACTTCGGATCAATTGACGGTGACTCAGCGGCGGCCTACCGATACACCGAGGCGAAGATGTCTCGTCTTGCGGAAGAGATGCTTCGTGACCTTGAGAAGGATACGGTCGATTGGCGACCAAACTTCGATGGTACGAAGAAGGAGCCAGTCGTGCTCCCGGCAGCGGTACCGAACCTCCTCCTTATGGGTTCGCTTGGTATTGCGGTGGGTATGGCGACCAATATCCCGCCACACAACCTTCGTGAAATCTCAAACGCGGTTGGTCACCTGATTGATAATCCTGATGCGACAACTGATGATCTCTTGAAGCACATCAAGGGTCCCGATTTCCCGATGGGAGCAATCGCGTTTAATCAGAAGGATATCGCGCATGCATATACTCACGGTAAGGGTGGGGTGGTCGTACGTGGTGAGGCGGAGATTGTTGAAGATAAGAAAGGTAACTTCAGTATCATCATTACCTCAATTCCGTTCCGCGTAAACAAGGCTGATCTCCAGGAAAAGATTGCCGACCTCGTGCGGGAAAAGAAGATTGAAGGTATCCGCGAAATGCGTGATGAGTCGACGAACGATATCCGTGTCGTGATTGAGCTCAAGAGCGGCGCGCAGCCACAGACGGTCCTCAATAAACTCTACAAACACACCCAGCTCGAAGAAACTTTCCACTACAACATGGTGGCGCTCGTTGATGGTGTACCGCAGACGGTGTCACTCAAGCTCATCCTCGAAGAGTACGTGAAGCACCGGGCTGAGGTGGTACGTCGTCGTACGCAGTACGACCTCACGAAAGCGCAAGACCGTGAGCATATCCTCCTTGGTCTCAAGAAGGCGCTTGATCATATTGACGCTATCATCAAACTCATTCGCGCTGCCAAAGATGTGCCAACCGCACACGCTGGTCTCATGAAGGAGTTTAAGTTCTCGGCGATTCAGGCGCAGGCGATTCTCGATATGCGCCTTCAGAAGCTCGCTGGTCTTGAGCGTAAGAAGATTGAAGACGAGCTCAAGGAAGTGCAGAAGCTCATCAAGGAGCTCGAGGCGATTTTGAAGAGTAAGGCGAAGATGCTCGGACTCGTGAAGAGTGAGCTCGCTGAAGTAGCGGAGAAGTATGGTGACGAGCGTCGCACCAAGATTGTGAAGGGTGGTGTGAAGCAGCTCTCGCAAGAAGACCTCGTGCCAGATGAAGAGAGTGTGCTCGTACTTACTCAGGGTGGCTACGTGAAGCGCACGAATCCTGAAGAGTATCGTACCCAGAAGCGTGGTGGAGTAGGAGTTGTTGACCTCAATACCAAGGAAGAAGATGTGGTGACGACCCTCGTGACCACCTCAGCCCATAGTGACCTCCTCTTCTTTACCGATAAGGGTAAGGTTTACCAGAGTAAGATGTATGAGATTCCAGAAGGACGACGCGCCACGAAGGGTAAGTCAATTATGAACTTCCTTTCAATGTCTCAGGATGAGCGTATCACCTCGGTCCTTCCCGTCCGCAAAGAAGATTGGGCTGGTGAGTGGAGTCTCATGATGGTAACGAAGCATGGTGTGGCGAAGAAGTGTGATGCAGCAGCGTTCAAGGATGTACGTCGCAGTGGACTCATTGCGATTACCCTCAAGGATGATGACTCACTCATTGCGGCGAAGTTCGTCGGGGCGGGAGATGATATGTCGCTCGTGACTCGTGATGGTCAGTCGATTCGCTTTAAGGAAAGTGACGTTCGTGAGATGGGTCGTACGGCAGCGGGGGTAGGTGCCATGAAGCTTGGTAAGAATGATGTCATCGTCTCAGCTGATGTCGTTAAGAAGGGGGATACGAAAGCTGAGATTCTCGTCGTGACCGAAGATGGCTACGGTAAGACGACACCAATTAAGGAGTACAAAGTCCAGAATCGTGGCGGATCAGGTATTAAGACCGCCAAGGTGACAGATAAGACTGGTGTCGTGATTGGAGCGATTGTACTCGCGCCAGAAGAGCGGGCAGATGGTGAGCTCGTTATCATGAGTAAGAAGGGGCAGGTGATTAAGCTGCCACTCAAGGACGTGCCGACCCTTGGTCGTGATACGCAGGGCGTGCGGGTGATGAAGATGAGGGCGGGGGATTCTATTGCATCTATCGTCTTCGTCTAGGAGCAATCGCATAAAATCGATTCTGACTTTGTTGCTCGGTCAGTGAGCTCGTCGCCGTACAATCAGTACGACTCCTCACTCACCTCGGTCGCGCCTCGTCAGAATCGATTTTATCCAATTGCTTGTGTTCATAAATCACAACGCTGACTACAAAAAAGCGACTCAAGGTACAAATTAGTACATTTCGTCGCTTTTTTGTTTGTCGTCTTGCTCTCGATACAATTTCTGGCCTTCTAAAGTCGCGGCGCTCCTGTTCTTTTTTCTGAAGATTTTCTCACTGTAGTGAAGATATTGAAAACAACCGGCGCGACTCGTAGGGTCGCGCCGGTTGTTTGTACTCCCCAGGCGGTACAAAATACCCTGGTCGTGGACGGTATACTTAGGCTATGGATACTGTTACTCTTCCGCGTTTTCTTGAACCGAGACTCTTGGCGTCACATTTTCATATTGAGCCGGGTTCAACGGTGGTTGATGTGGGGGCAGGGCACGGCACGTTTGTGCCAGCACTTGCCAGAAAGGTCGGCGCTGCGGGTAAGGTGGTCGCATGTGAGGTGCAGCGACCACTTATTGATGCGCTCGGACGTCGGGTGCGTGAGGAAGCGCTACATAATGTTGATATTCGGTGGTGTGATGTCGCGGCACCTGAGGGTACCAAGCTGCCAGCTGACTCAGTTGATTTTGTCGTGGTAATTAACACGCTCTACCAAATTGACGAACGCGAAGCTGCCTTGGCGGAAATCTATCGGATGCTAGCGCCAGGTGGTGTTGTCTATGTGGTTGATTGGCATGACGCCTATGGTGGTATCGGGCCAGAGCCAGATTGGGTACTAAGGAAAGAGTCGGCGATTGATCTCTTTGAGGCGTCGTTCTTCATCTACGAACGTGAGTACCCTGCCGGAACCTTCCATTATGGTGTATCATTTCGAAAAATATGAACCTGCGTCCGTTTGAGCTGTTTTTGATTATTGGTTTTGTGCTGATGGGCCTCGTTGCCTTAGCGCTCATTTCGGTATACAAACCGCCAGCTGACCCGACGAAGACTGCACTCACCGGTGTGGTTGAAATCTGGGGGACACTCGATAAGAATGCGTTTTACCGCACCCTTGAGCCAATTATTGAACAAGAACCAGCCTATCGCGCTATCACCTACACGCAGATTGAACCTGAGGCATTTGATAACCAGCTCCTCAATGCGCTCGCTGAAGACCGTGGTCCAGATCTGATTATTCTCCCACACGAAGAGCTCGTATCGTACCGCTCGAAGCTCCAGCCAATCACCTATGACTCGTTCCCCGAGCGTAACTTCCGCGACCTCTATATAGATGGGGCTGAGCTCTTTGCGCTTAATGAAGGAGTCTATGCGTATCCGCTCATGGTCGATCCGCTCGTCATGTACTGGAATCGCGATATTCTCGCGCGCCAAAACATGGTCAATCCGCCGACGAGCTGGGAAGCGATCGTGAATAATATCGTCCCGAGTTTTGTCTCACGCGACTTCAATCGTAATATTTCGATGAGTCCGATTGCGTTTGGTGAGTTCCGTAATGTGACGCATGCAAGCGATATCATCAGTATGCTCACGCTCCAGGGTGGAAGCCAAATGGTGCTTGAGGGGAATGAAGGGCGCTACCAGATCCTTCTCAACCGGGTGCCGGGAGGGAACGCGGTCCCGTTTGAAAGTGCGCTCACCTTCTACACCAATTTCGCGAGTCCGAGTAACCCCCTCTACAGTTGGAACCGTGCCCGACCGAATGACCGTGACGCCTTTATTGGTGAGAGTCTCATTCTGTACTTTGGTAAGGGGAGTGAAGCGCGCTCACTCGCAGCCCAGAATCCAAACTTGAACTTTGATATTGCTGAAGTCCCGCAGGGTGCCGGAGCGACAATTCGCCGGACGTACGGTACCTTCTATGGTCTCGGACTCCTTCGCTCTGCGAGTAACCGCCAAGGGGCTGCAGTGGCACTTCAGTTAGTCGGCGGACAGGCTTTTAGTCAGGCCTTTGCTGACCAGCTTGGCATGGCGCCGGCGCACCGGCAGGCGCTCGCTGGCGGCTCGACCGATACCTATGGTATAATCGTGTATCGATCAGCCATTATGGCCCGTGGTTGGCTGCAACCGGACAAGGCGCGTGTAGATACCATCTTTACCCAGGCAGTAGAAGATGTCCTCGCGAATCGTCTCCGTCCCTCTGAAGCAGCTGATGATGCGGTCGGCCGGTTAAGTCAGGAATATTAGACTTTTATGCTGTTATCACATCTCATTAACCGAACATCTGCTCTCATTGCATTAGGAGTAATTAGTGGGCTTGCTCCATCCGTTAGTTTTGCTGCTGATGTCCGGCTTGAAAATCCACTCAATAACATAAGCTCTCTTGAGGGTCTCTTCGTCGCTATTCTTAACATATTCATCACCTTGATGATTCCAGTGATAGTATTCTTCATCATTCTCGCTGGCTTTAAGTATGTGACTGCACAAGGTAACCCAAGCAAGATTGAAGAGGCGACGACCACCTTCATGTATGCAGTGATTGGTGGTGTCGTCATTCTCGCAGCGGTTGCAATCGCTGAGATAATTAAGAACACCGTGGCAGCGTTCTAGTGCTTGTCTATGAATAATACACCGACCACATTTGCTGAACTCGTTAATTTCTTTATCGAGTTTTTAAACCTTGGTGTGCTTTTACTCATTGGTCTTGCCTTCTTAGTGACGCTTTGGAATATGGTGAGTGCCTGGATTATCCATGCTGACGACCCAGGGAAGCGCGAAGAGGGGACCACGATTGCGATCACAGCCGTCATCGTGATGGTTGTCATGCTCTGTATTTGGGGTATTCTAAATCTCCTCGCTGGCTCTCTGCTCTAGCTGGCATTTCAAGTGTTTTATGCACATGAGTCCAGTTAACCTTTAAAAATTGTAAAAAATCATGTATAATGCGATTAACTGAAGAAATTAATTAACATCATTATGAATAATACCCTTAAATCAATACCGCTTGCTGTTTCGTTTTTAATTTTACCCGCATTTGCATCTGCTCAGTTAGCAGCACAAGATAATGGCGCGGGTGCTATCGGTGAATCTCTTGGTAATATACTATCATTCATCGATGGTGTGGTTATTCCATTTATTCTTGGTATTGGCTTCCTTGTATTCGTGTGGGGAATTTTTAAGTACTTTATCCAGGGTGGAGCCAATGACGAAGCCAAGGAGAGCGGTAAGAGTCTCATTCTCTACGCGATTGCTGGATATGTGGTTATTCTCGCGTTCTGGGGTATTGTAAATATCATTTCAAGTGGCATCGGTCTTGAAGGTGAGGCGCTAGATGCACCAAGTGCAAATTTAATTAATTAGTCTTAAATACTGACCAGTTTCTATGAAAAAATTTCTATTATCGTTAATTCTCCTTGCTCCAGTCGCTGCTTCAGCCCAGATTCTTAATGGAGGTGATGGCGGAGAAATTGGTAATTTTGCTTTGACTATTCTTGGTTTTATACAAGAGGTTCTAGTACCATTTATTCTATCAATCGGCTTCCTTGTATTCGTGTGGGGAATGTTCAAGTACTTTATCCAGGGTGGAGCCAACGACGAAGCCAAGGAGAGTGGTAAGAGTCTCATTCTTTACTCTGTTGCTGGGTTTGTAGTGATACTCGCCTTCTGGGGTATTGTAAATATCCTTTCTGACGGTATTGGTCTCGCTGGTCAGGAAGATGAGATAGTACCACCTACTGTTGTCCCTCGTGCAGGTTCATAAACAAAATGACTTAACACAAAACCCCTTTAAGGGGTTTTGTGTTATTATATGGATAAATATGTTTAGTATCGTTTCGATAGCATCTGCGCAGACACCTGGTCTCGCAGAAGCACAGAGTTTTGTTGCTCGGGTGAATGAGGTGATTCTCTATCCGCTTATCGCGCTTTTGTTCGCGCTGGCCTTTTTCCTCTTTATATTTGGGTGTTATCAGTACCTGACACATGCAGATGAGAGTCAGGCGCGCGAGACCGGTAAAATGCATATCCTCTGGGGCATTCTTGGCATGTTCATCATGCTGGTGGCGTACGGTATCCTTGGAATTGCCGCGAGTACGTTCGGACTCAATCAGGAGCTTGATTGTTACAACGATCCAACTCAGGGTGGTTGCGATGCGATCTTCAACCCATATCAAGGATTTGGCACAGGTAATACAGGTGGGTCTGCCACAGGTAATACTGGCGGTTCGGGAAGTGGAAACACCGGTGGAGCCGGAACAGGTAATAGATAGTTATAAATATAAAAAACCGCGGCAAATGCTTGCCGCGGCCACCTTCCAGAGAAGGATTTAGTTTTTTGCCCAGTGCAGAGGCATGATTCCTTCACGAATCTCCAGGTTCGCTGTCGATGTCGTGCAGTAACGCACTGCGGTGATTTCCCCCACAAGGTTAAGTGAGGTCTGGAGAGTCCAGACACCGTCGAGAAGAACTGATACCTTCATCTGTTTGCCGCCCCAGTCCGCTTGAACGAACCAGTTTGCAGGAATCGACACCGCTTCAGACCAGCTGGTCATCGCCTCGTTGCACTTGGCGACCTTGACGGTCTTCGGCAGACTTGCCTCGACCTGCGCCGCCTTCCGTGCCTGTTCTTCGGCCTTGTTGATTTCGGCCTGTCGAGCAGCTTCGATAGCGGCTTGCTGTGCGGCAACTTCTTGCTGCCGCGCCAGCTCTTCGGCGGTGAGGGGTGCTTCGAAGACGCCAGTATTGGCGTGATTCTCGATGACCCGAGCACCATAGTCCATCTGCACATCCACCCAGCCAACCATCGACCGGAAGAGAGGCATGCTCATGAGGGCTCCGATGATGATCACGATGATCACATAGGTCCCTCCGACCTTCCAGATCCATCCTTCCGTCTTCATCCGTTCGTAGATCGAGATGTTGAGGAGAAGGAGGCAACCGAGCGGCAACACGACATACATCGGCACCGCTAGGGTGAAGGGGTAGGTCCCGAGGAAGAACAGGGCAACCCCCGTGAACATCATCATTGCGTTCACGAGACGACCAAGGGCCTCCAGTCCGGCTTTCACACCGGGACCGAGATCGGTCTTACCGTCGGCAGCAGCGTAGATGCTGCCGCCGGCGATGAAGGTGCCAAGCACCAAAGGTTTGAGAGCGTACATGATCAGGGCGATCATTGCGAACGCTCCCACAACCAGGTTGACGAACATGAATCCGCCACCAAGGCTGTGGAAGACACAGGCCGTGATGTAGACCAGTACGGTCAGAATCAAGGCCTGCTTGACCCGCTTCTGAGCCACATAGTTGGCACCAAGAATGGTGTTTCCAGTGGTTGTCCAGTCGTTCAACATGCTGAACTTCTGGCTCGGCGGGATATTGGTCGAGGTGGTCGACATGATTACTTCCTTCAGATGAGGTTGCGCAGGTGAGCGAACGGCAGTGCGATGAACCAGAAAGGACTGGTCCTTGCTTTCAGGAGCCGTTCATTGTCGCGTTCCATTTCGTCGCGCATCGGCGCGCCGACCAGGTTCACGACTTGGCGAATCATTTCGCCGGCCTTGATGTCTTTGCCGAACAGGTTTTGAATCTGTTCGTCAACGGTTTTGACGATCGAGTCATCGTACGGGGAGGGCATGATGGGCAGCTGAGCCGCCTCAAAATACTTCACCAGTTCGATGTATCCGCCTTCGCGGCAGCGCCGGAGCACGTCCTTGGTGAGGACATACCCGCTCGGGAGCTGACCGCTCGCGACCATGCTCGGCACTTGCGCTTGGCAGGCCTTGATCAGCTCCGCTTCTTTCTCGCGGATGATTTCGACACACCGTTGTACGAAGCCGAGAGCATTTTTCGTTGCCGGCTTGAACTTTTTCTCGACCAGTTGGACCTTCTCTGTGGTCTTATCGTCGAGTTTCTTTTCCGTCGTCTTGGTCACAGTACCTTTTTCGGTCACCTTGTCCCAAGAGGTCAGGAAGAGTCGGAGCTTCTTCTGGCGGCTTTTGGCCACCTGTTTGGTGAAGAAGCCCTCCCGCTCGACGAAGTTCCAGCGGATGAAGTCCATCCAGTACGGCCGTTCGTCGTCTGGGATTTTTGCGATGAGTTCTTGCAGCTGGTGTTCATCACCCCAGCCCCGATCGAACTCGCCCGCTTTGTCTTCTGCCGTCGCCTTCGTGAACAGTCCATCGGCGAACTCGCCGATGGAATGAAAGAAGACAGTCTGAAGCCATGGAGGAATAGCGACCATGTCATGTTTCCTTTCGATTGTGTATGTTGATGTCAACGGGCTCATTGCCGTTGCTGGTGACTGATAGGGCGGGGACCACCCAGTTACCACAGGAGACTGTGGTCTCATGTGGAAACGGGGTAGTATGCCCCCCATTCCGTAAATATAATAGCATACTAAATTGAAAAAGTCAATATTATGGCATACTAAATAACCTTGAAATATAAGGCTATATTGGGATTAATGACTAGGAAAATGAATATTTTATGGTAGTATGGGCAAAACCTTAGATGTTATGAATACCATTGCTACAGAAAAAGTCGTTCGCGACCTGCGTCCACGGGCCGAAAAACGAGTGGCGGTCAGTAAAGATATACGCCCACGAACGACATTGTCGTTTTATCGCTACGTGCAGATTGCAGACCCGGTGGCCTTCCGTGAGCAGCTTTTGGCTGTCTTTGGTCGGTACGAGTGTCTTGGTCGTATCTATGTAGCAACTGAGGGAATTAATGCACAGATGAATGTCCCAACCGAGCACTTTCCCGCCCTTGATGCCTGGATTCAGGCTGAGCCACTCCTTGCTGGTACACCGTATAAGATTGCGGTTGAGGAAAAAGACTTTTCATCATTTTATAAACTCACCGTTAAGGTAAAGGAGAAGATTGTAGCCGATGGACTCGATGATGCGTCATTTGATGTGACGAATACCGGTGCGTACCTCACGGCAGAGGAGATGAATGCCTATATCGACGACCCAGACGCGGTCGTAGTAGATATGCGCAATGCGTATGAGAGTGAGATTGGTCACTTTGAAGGGGCGATACTGCCCCAGGTTGATACCTTCCGTGATGAGCTTGCGGTCACTCCCGAACTTCTCAAAGTACACAAGAACAAAAAGGTCGCGCTCTACTGTACCGGCGGGATTCGCTGTGAGAAGGCGAGTGCGTGGCTGAAGCATAATGGTTTCAGTGATGTGCGTCACCTCAAGGGCGGTATCATAGAATACGCGCATCAGGTGAAAGAGAAAGGACTGCCGAACAAGTTCCGAGGTAGTAACTTTGTGTTTGATGAGCGACTCGCGGAGCGAGTGGGGGATGAGGTGATTTCACACTGTCACCTGTGTAAGACTGCGAAGACCGATGTCTATCGCCACTGCGCGAACCAGGTCTGTCACGAGCTCTATCTCGGGTGTGATGATTGTGTGGCAAAGCGTCGTGGCTACTGTTCTCGTTGGTGTGAACTGACTGATACGATACCCGTATCATACAAAAAGACGTATGCACGTTGGTACAATAAACTCTTCCGCCAACGACCATTCAAAAAAGCGCGTCTCCGTGCGTCTGCCTAATCATTACTAAAGCCAGCTCGTATGCCGGCTTTTAATAAATGAGTATTGCTTCACGACGACCGGATATCCCCGCTGTCCCGAGGACCGACCTCGGGCTAGCCCTAGGTCGGTCCTCGGGTTTTATTGACTACTGCTGCATGTGCTCAATAGCGATAAGGGCGGCGTCTTGCACATGCTTAAACCGGTCACCCATGAGCTTTACCCCACCAAACCAGCGGGTCACGCAGACGACGCCATTTCGCACATCATGCTTCTCGAGCATCCGGAGAATGACCATACCGGCACCGGTCTCACCGTCGTCTTGTTTGGTTTCGTAGATGATCCCCTCGTGCTCGATGCGAGCAGCAAACGTATTATGATCGGCGCGCTCGTATGCTTTATCTCGCTTCAGTTGCTTTAAGAACGCCTTAATGTCGTCTCGGTTATGAACAACACCAAAGCTGACGCTATACCGACTCCCACGATCTTCAATGATATACGGAAGGAGGATAAATGTTTCTTTGGGTGTTATGCCATTACCAAAGGCAAATGCGTTCGTCATAGAGGAATTATAAGTGATATGAGATTTTACAAAAGAGTCAGCGTGAGCTGACTCTTTTGTAAAACCAAACAGTGTGCCCAGGAGAGGACTTGAACCTCCATGAGTCACCTCGCTTGCGAATATGCACAATGTGCGCGGGAGAGGACTTGAACCTCCACACCTTGCGGCACCTGCTCCTAAGGCAGGCGTGTCTACCGTTTCACCACCCGCGCACATTATGTACATTCTCGGCACGGTGGATATATTTCCCAAATATATCCACCTACCAATTTCGCCACCTGGGCACACTGTTTACTTTTGTGTGTGTTCGAGTGTAGCATACTCACACCAACCTGACCAACTACTTGCCTTTATGGAGGAAAACTTGTATACTCTCGCCACATAAATGCCCTCTTAGCTCAGTTGGTAGAGCAGCTCCCTCTTAAGGAGACGGTCCAAGGTTCGAGCCCTTGAGGGGGCACCAAAACAAAACACGCACTCCTGTGCGTGTTTTGTTTTGGTGCCGGCCGGAGCGATGTGAGGCGACCTCCAAAGGAGCCGAACCAGCGAGGCGGG
>CAZTWW010000016.1:0-23563 GCA_964618165.1 uncultured Candidatus Saccharibacteria bacterium
ATCACGTCTTCCCTTGTCACAATTTTATTCAAAATTGAGCCAATGGTCGGGCTTGAACCGACGACCCTCGATTTACGATACCGATGCTCTACCAACTGAGCTACATTGGCTTAAAAGGAGAGCTTATGTTGCAGGTTGCAGGTTGCAACTTCACCTCTCCTATCCCGACCACCGCAGAAGAAAGCGACACACTGTCAGGATGACATATCCGGAACTTCCCAACTCAAGTTTGGTACCGAGCCGTTACGTCGTCGACAATCATACCAAAAATCAAACTAAACAAAAAGCACCAAATGGTGCTTTTTGTTACGTGAGCCAATGCCCAGGATTGAACTGGGGACCTCATCCTTCGTTTTCACCTTAGTTTCAAAAACATTATATCCAAGGACTAGACTGTATCTTTTGCATATCACTAAAGTGACGTAGCAACCCTTGTCAGTCGTTCGGGCGAGAGTGTCGCCACGGTCTTGGCCATGACTGGCTATTAACCGTTATTCGGGATTCACGGTGCAATTTCTCGCAACGTGGGCAAGAGCTTTTCGCTCCACCATGGATGCGCTCTACCGACTGAGCTACATTGGCATTTTTCCTTGTTGCAACTCGGTAATTGCGTGCACAATCATATCACGAAGTTTTATATTTGAAAATATGTGATAAATATTTGTAAATTATCTCACAACAAACATAAAAACTCCCCTGACGGGGAGTTTTTATGTTGTGTTAAATACTCCTATATATAGTAGTATTTAGTTTTTCCGCGACAGTTTCTTAAGAGTTAGGTATCCAGTCACTGCCACCACTGCCCCACCGAAGTTAAAGATGAGGTCGATCATTGCGTTTTCATAGCCACCGACACCATTACGCTCAACCGTAACCGCAATCAAAAACTCCATGATTTCATTCAGTCCACTGATACCAAGTGATATCATCGTCGCCGCCAGTGCTACCAAGAAGGTATGTCCGGTCACTCCGAGCGGTACCCGCAGTGCATGATAGGACATGAGCGCCACAAGACCATAGAGGTACGCATGTACCACTTGGTCGTACTTGAGGATGTAAAAGTCACCACCTAGGTCAAGAAACGGATAAATCTTATACGCAAAAAGTACTCCGTCTGGTGTTTGGACCGCTCCACCCGCCACATGCATAAGTCCCCAGACTGAGAGGAGCCACAGCATCCATACCGGAAACTGCGTATGTTTAAGGGTGGCAAACACACCAGTAAATATCGCAACGATGACTGCCACATAAATAACAAATTCGAGATTAAGGTCACGCGCAAAATAAATACCTCCGAGAATTAAATAAAGTGCGGAAAATGAAATAACTGGTAGTAATGACTTTTTCATATAAAAATTATAGCATCGGACCGGAGGAGGTTTTGGTGATAGACGGGACTTGGCCACTCTCGTGGTTAGATTATTTCATTACACTCATAATCTAACTCACTCCATTGACCTCCACTCGGTGTGGTCCTCGACTCGTAAACTCGTCTGCGGACTTTGCCACACCTCGGTTCAAGTCCCCGCAAAATATGTCCCACATATTTTGCCATCTACCGCGCACGAAAAAAGCCGGCAGAAGCCGACTCTTTTCTAACTGCGCGGTAGACGGGACTTGAACCCGCAACCTCCCGCGTGACAGGCGGGTGCTCTAACCAGTTGAGCTACCACCGCAGTTATTTCATCTGTTCCTGTCACAATGTAACAGTGGCAAGAGTATATACACTTTTTAGCAAAAGAGCAATATCTTGCGTGGTGTCGATGGGAGGGAATGATCCTCCGACCTCGGCTTTATGAGTGCCGCGCTCTAACCAACTGAGCTACATCGACATGACTTCAAACTGAAGTGCCGTTGAGTATACCAGATGATTAAAAATTTTCTAGTCCCCCTTCCCCGCTTAGACGAGGCCATGCATGAGGTTTTTCTCGCGACTTTCAAGGATGGTTTCGGCCCGAGTGATGTCTTCGGGGTAACCAATTGGAATCCAGAGCTCTTCCTCCACTACTGCCATCGGGTACTTTACGACATACTCTGCAATTACGTCTGTCAAATAGTACTCGCCATTAGTCTCCTTCTTTACTTCAAATTCGAAGATATGTGTATCGAGCACCATGACGCCAGTCGAGGCGAGATTGGACGGTGGATGACTCGGCTTCTCTACAAATTCCGCGAGCGTGCCATCTGGGTGACGGACGACAATACCGAAACGCTCAGGCGTCTTGGTTGGCATAGTGAGAAGTGCCCGACTATATGAAGTAACACGTGCGATATCATTTGCACCATGGATGTCATCGGCGAACATGAAGAGAAATCGCCCTCGGAGAATATCTTTACAAAGCCAGAGCGCATGCGCTGTCCC
The DNA here is from genome assembly GCA_964618165.1 of uncultured Candidatus Saccharibacteria bacterium. Taxonomy (GTDB): domain Bacteria; phylum Patescibacteriota; class Minisyncoccia; order Phycocordibacterales; family UBA918; genus OLB19. The sequence goes on from CAZTWW010000016.1 coordinate 2,363, forward strand.
CCGCTGCTCGACTTGCTCAATATACGTTACCTTGCGCCCAAAGTACTCCGTACCACAATACTCACGAATCTGATCGCCGAGATACCCAACCACAATAATGAGCTCATCAACAGCACTTGGCAACGCCTCGACAATATGATCAAGGAGTGGCTTTCCCGCCACCTGCACTAACGGCTTTGGCGTAGTATCTGTTAACGGTCGAAGACGAGTACCTTTTCCAGCAGCTAAAATGACACATTGCATATACGAACATTCTACCACCGAAGTAGTAAAAAGGTGACAAATCATTTGCAATAAAATCTGAAACGTTGTATAGTCTTGCCACTTGAAGCTATAGCGGGTTAGAGGAGAGGTACCTCGGGAGGCTCATAACCTCCAGACTCCGGTTCGATTCCGGAACCCGCAACATGTAGAGAAAGAGCGCCCCGTACGGGGCGCTCTTTCTCTATCCTATATCTTATTTTTTCTATAGTTGAGGACCATCGCTTAGTGGTGACTGCTACTCCCCTCACCTTCGGTATAGAGACCGAGCTCGGCAAACACCCGTTCGTACTTGACCATCGTCTCACGGGCAATCTTATGCGTGAGAACGAAGTCAGCGCCTGAGTGTGCGATTTCATTACGAATCTTGTGCGCCTCCCACGCATCATCGAGACTCTTCATCGCAATTGGCGAAACACTCCGGAGGCGTTCACCAAGTGAGGTACCAGCGTACCCGAGGCGCTTGAGCGATTCATCAAGCATGATGTCTGCCTCAATAATTGCGAGCTTCCAATCGTTTGGATTCTCTGATTCGAGGTGTTGCTGCATTTCGACAAAACGATTGGGTGTCGCACCCCCACGCACCTGTCGAGCAAACGCTTCTTCTTGTGCATGCATGTGATGTTCTTCTTCTTCATCAAGCTCACCAGCGTGAATCGACGCATAGACGTAGAGGAACAAAAAGATGGCCGAAACGATGTATGAAATAACAATAAAAACAGACCAGATAGAACTCAATACTCCAATGGCATCAGCAATACTGTAGGCACCAATCAGACCATCAGAACCAAATATAAATCCAAGCAGTGGGGTCAAATAATCATATCCTACGACATCAATCGCAGTAGTAGTTGCCTCAATGACTCCGTCGTTGTCCATAAATTATTGTAGGGTATTGTCGTAGACACGCTGTCCAAAATCGAACAAGCGTTCATCGCCACCATGTGGTGCTATATATTGTACCCCAACTGGAAGCGCGACGCCGTCTCGCTCCACAGTACCCATTGGGACAGAGAGGGCTGGTACGCCTGTTAAATTCACTGGTACAGTAAAGATATCTTGCCGATACATCGAGAGCGGGTCTTTCTGTGCACCAAAGGTGAAGGCTGGTGTTGGCGCCGTTGGTGTCATAATAATATCAACCGTCTTGAATCGCTCCGCCAGTTCGTTTCGCATCGCCGTACGAGCCGCCTCAGCCTTGGTATAGTAGGCGTCATAGTAGCCTGAGGAGAGGACGTAGGTGCCGAGGAGAATCCGTCGCTTCACCTCTGGACCAAACCCAGCACCACGAGTTGCTTCATAGACCTCAAGCAGATTCTTACCCGGCATTGAGAGGCCGTAGCGCATCCCATCATAGCGGGCAGTATTTGACGACACTTCAGCCGGCATGACGATGTAGTACGCAGCAAGACCCTGCTCAAATAATGGGAGATCAATATCGACAATGGTATGACCCTGCGCTCTAAGCGTGGCAATCGTCTCCTCAAAGCGCGCGAGCACGTCAGCATCAACCCCAGACTGCAGAAAGCTTCGCGGGACTCCGATGGTGTATGACGTTTTAGTCACCACTTCACCATACGTTTCTGGGGTGACGGTTGTTGCGTCATAACTATCAAGACCGGCGATAATCCGATGTACGAGCGCCGCATCAGCAACGGTATGCGTCAACGGACCTGCTTGATCGAGGGACGACCCCATCGCAATAAGACCATAGCGAGACACCGCACCGTACGTTGGCTTAAATCCAACCAAACCACAGTAGCTCGCTGGCTGACGAATCGAGCCACCAGTATCAGTCCCGAGCGCAACGGGGACCGATCCCATCGCTACGGCTGCCGCAGAGCCACCAGAAGATCCACCTGGTACCCTCGTTTCATCAACCGGGTTTCGCGTAATGCCAAAGGCTGAGTTCTCAGTAGAGCCACCCATCGCAAATTCGTCCATGTTAGTCGCGCCAACTATGATTGCGCCCGCTGCCTTGAGACGTGCTACGACCGTCGCATCATATGATGCAACATAATTTTCGAGAATCTTTGACGCCGCAGTGGCCGGCTTGCCCGCAATGAGAATGTTATTTTTAATCGCCACTGGTATACCAAGGAGTGGTGGTATATCGATGTCTCCCTGATTGTACCGCTCGGTCGCGACCTCAGCAGCTTCGCGCGCCTCTGCTTCATAGGTCATCAAGTACGCGTGGATACTCGCATCGCGCTCTTTAATCACCGCAAACACGCGCTCGATTTCAGCAATTGGGGTATGGGTTTTATCGCGATAGCTCGCGAGGAGAGAAAGGATAGACATACACATTATTCACCCTGATCAAGTATCTTCTTAACCTTCACGTACGCTCCTTCCCGGGCTGGAGCGGCGGCAAGGAGAACCTCACTAAAACTCCCCGGTGTAACTGTCACCTCATCATCACGCATCACCGAGTGGCGAGCACCGACCACTTTCTCAAGCCCACCCTCTCCTACCATTGCTGATACGGTACCAACATAGGCAAGGATTGAGTCTATCTCTTGACTAAAGGTATCAATTTCTGATTCTGTTAACGCGAGTCTCGAAAGGGTGCCGAGATGTTTGATTTCTTCACGATTCATAGTGGCATCATAGCATCAGATTTAGCCCTGCGCTATACGAACCAAAAATGTCTCTTCATCAATAATCGGCACCCCGAGCTTCCTGGCGTCAGCCACCTTACTCCCTGGCTCACTCCCCGCGAGTACAAACGTTGTTTTTTTTGAGACACTACTGGAAACCGAACCGCCATGACGACGAATCTCTTCTTTAATACCATCACGACTAAAGTTCACAAGTGTACCCGTCACCACCACCGATTGTCCGAGGAGTGCTGTTGAGGCAGCCTTCACCGTTTCATTAGCAATAAGGATATGTGATTCAAGCTCAGTCACGAGTGCCTGGTTTTCAGGTTTTTGAAACCATCCATACACCGTCTCTGCGACCACTTCACCGACACCATGAATGGCCACCATATCGGCGACCGAGGCGCGCTTGATTGCCTCAAGACTACCAAAAGTCACCGCTAACAAACGTGCTGTCTCCTCCCCTACCTGATCAATCCCTAACGCCACCAAAAAACGGTAGAGTGGCTGAGTGCGAGCAGCGTCAATGGCCGCTATCGCATTTTCGGCTGACTTATCTTTAAAGCCAGGAAGGGTCAAGAAGTCTTCTTTGGCGAGGGTAAAGATATCAGCTGGTGAAGCAATAAGCTCATGTTCTAACAACGCATCAATAATCTTTGGACCGACACCATCAATATTAAGTGCTGCCTTTGATACAAAATAATAGAGCCGTTGTCGGCGGATAAGCGGCGAGTCGAGCACTACACAGCGATATGCTGCCTCGCCCGGAATCCGCTCGATAAGACCATCTCCACCACACCCTGGTACCACCTGCGGGAAGACGTATGGCTTCGCGTCATGTGGACGAAGTGGTAACACGACTGACACTACCTCAGGAATGACATCACCCGCTTTTTGGAGTATGACGGTGTCCCCTACCCGAACATCAAGTCGTTTGATTTGATCCTCATTATGAAGTGTCGCACGTGCCACCGTCGAGCCCGCGATACGAACCGGACGGAGATGTGCTACCGGCGTCACCACTCCGGTGCGACCAATCTGTAAATCAATCGCTTCAACCACTGTCGTCGCCTGTACGGCGGGGAGCTTGTAGGCGATACCAAAACGCGGCGCCTTGGCGGTATAGCCAAGAATTCGCTGGACCGAGACCTCGTTAATCTTTACGACCACCCCATCAATCTCATAGGGGTAGGTATCACGCGCCTTATTCCACGCGTCATAACACACCTGCACAGCTTTGAGGTCTACGCAGGGGGTGACACACTCATTTGTCGGCAGTCCAAGGTGTCTAAGGAGCTCATGCTCCTCCATTTGTGTCTCTGGTGCTTTCGTGTTTGTGTTTTTAGGGTCAAATTTATCAATATCATAAGCAAAAAACGAGAGGTTTCGTGACGCCGCCACCGACGCATCCAACTGACGAAGTGTACCCGCTGCCGCATTACGAGGATTTGCAAACACCAATTCACCCTGTTCTTTGCGCTCTTCATTTATCTGCTCAAAATCAGCTTTTGCAATATACACCTCACCAACACAAATGACATCGACTGGTTTTGTAAGTACATACGGCAACGATGCGATAGTTTTGGCCGTATGAGTCACATCTTCACCAACCACCCCATCACCACGAGTCACCGCTTGTATGAGTCTACCAGCTCGGTAGGTAAGCACGAGCTTTAATCCATCAATCTTATGCTCAGCGACGTACGTAAACATCGGCACCATGTCAGCCTCACGTAAGATCCTCACTGCACGATTAGACCACTCACTCAACTCTTCCTCATCAAACACATTATCAAACGACCACTGCTCCACTTCATGAGTCACTTTTGCAAACGCTTCTCGTACCGATCCGCCCACCACATCAGCAGTTGACCGGCCACCTTCAAACTTCTCTTCCAGAGAGGCTAATTCGGCGACAAGTGAGTCATACGCTTCATCACTTATTTCTGGACTATCATCACGGTGATACTTTTCACGGTGGTAAGAAACGAGCGCTCGCAATTGTGCCAGTCTATCTGATGAGGGCGGTTTTTTGGCCATAGGTGCTAGAATTCTAGCAAAATTTCACGCCTCACGGTACCCGGCTCGGTAATTGCGTTACACGGCTTGTTATATCCAGTTACCTCAGCCACAATACATCGCGAGCCCGGAGTACAGCTCTTGTTATCAGCAGCTGGAAACCCAGGATAGATAGTCTCAAGGTTATTGATAACCATATCAGAGGTCTCACCTTCATCTACCTGCATCACGACCATATCGACCGAAGAACAGCGATCTCCAGTATTCCACGTCACTAGCCCTGCATAGTGGGTCACATCACCATCACCCCCCGAGACTGAAAGTGATCGATTTTGACGACCTATTTGCTGTTCCTGTCCAAAACAATAAAAACGAATATTGTTGTCACGATTTGCAATTGATGAAGAAGCCATACGACTCATGTACCGGACACACTCCATACCAGCATTTGCCGCATGAAAGGCAATTTCTGAGTCTCGTGCCGTGACTGCGAGCGCCACCTGCTTTAAGGTAAGCTCAATGATAGTAACTGTAATCGACACCACCACAGACACCACCAAAATGGTGAGGAGAAGTGCAAAACCCGGTTCGTTTTGATTACGGCGTGTCATAGACATTTGTGTAGTACGTTACTAATTGTACCTGCTGATCGGTAAACAGGTTACCTGTTCTCCAAGTCACCGTGGAGGTGGCGACAATCCCTCGTGGCCGTGATGGATCTTGGGTATTTGGTATAATCCCAATACGAATAGTGCGCGTATAGGGTGTTATTTGCCCGCCTGGTGTATACGAATACTTGGCACGAGTCGTTGGGGTTGTGGTACTAAGATATAGCCGACAATCGGTCGGATTAGACATACTGCACGTGGTTGTCGCAAGACCATCAGCATCATTCATCGGGATGATACCACACTCATCAGTAATACATGCAGCAAAATCAGTTTGGAACCGCTGCCAAGGATTAGGCTCAACACTTTCTCCGCGAATCTGATCTTTAAAGTCTCCAAGTACAAGATTATCCCGACCAAGTTGCACGAGCTCAAGCCCTTCTTGCGCCAAAAAGAAGGCGACAGTCTGCTGATTGGCGTAGGTGGTACTGTTGGTCGTCTGGGTTAACACGCGCATTGGCCCTGTCATAACGAGGAGCAATATCGAAATTGCGACGAGTACCTCGACAAGACTGAACCCATACTGTGATTGTGAACGTAAATATTTCATATATCAAGTGGTCGTTGCGTAATGGTCGTTTGTACCGTAAAAGTACGCGTCGGTTCAGATGCCGCTGCTCCGGTCACTACAATCGTCACAGTGGGTTGCACTCTGTTGGTGTTGTTTTGAGTCAGTGGCTCCGTGCCACTCACAAAGAACTGTACATCATTAACAACCACATCATTATTAAGGAGTGGCTCCTCTGTACCAAGACCAACTCGGCGGTAAAGCATACCATTCAAAAAATAATAAGAGATTCGACTATTGGTATTGCCTCCGGTGATACTCTCACCAGCTTCCCGGAACGAAAGACCAGTGTTACCAGTGGAACAATCAAGTACACTTGATGATGAGGTAATTCCTCTCGCAGTATTGGCAGTCGCACAATAATACTCTGAGCCAGTTCTAATCTCACGAGACATACTATCAAGCGCGTACGTGAGTGAGTTGGTCACCACCTGCTCATTGACGACGCGCCCATTACCATTGACGAGTACAAGGAGTACCCCAACTGAGATAGTGCCCACGATAGTAAAAAGTGCGAGTGATACAAGCATCTCGATGAGAGTAAAGCCGTGCTGGTGTCGATGGCGAGACATACGTACTAATAGGTTACTACACTTATCTGCCCAGACTGGGTCACCTGTACCCGGCGAGCACTCCCGGTATCATTGGTCAATAGACCGGTTCGAGCTACATCAATAAAGGCTGGACCCGGGGTAAAATCTCCCGCCACCAGACAGCCACCAGTACGGGCACAGAACTGGGCGTCGAAGTTAGGGCGAGTAAAGACGACATTGAGTTGCCTTGCATTCACTGGCGTAACACCGCGTATCTCAAATCGGCTATCAAGTCGCCCCGTGAGTCCAATCTGTTCACCAGCATCAAACTGTCCGTTATTATTTGTATCAGCAAATAATCTATAGAGGTGCTGTGTGGTCGTGCTCGTATCGAAATGAACACCATAGCGACGAACCGTTGAGTCGTTACCACTGACCGCCAACTGTTGTGCCTCACGAAGGGCAAACGCTACCTCGTACGCTTGATTCCGAAGCAACACCGCACTATTAAAGGTCGACTGTCTCGTGATAATAATCGTTGAAACGAGCGCCATAATACTCATTGAGACCATAAGCTCGATGAGACCAAATCCACGCTTAGGAGCCGATGAGAACATAGGTGACATAAGAAACTATTTCAAGAACATCGACGTGGAAAAAATAAACCGCAATAAAACCAAGAATTAAAAAAGGCGCAAACGGTACTTCACTTTTCATTGTAAGGGGTGTCGCTAGAAAACGTAAGTGCGGTTGTCCCCTTTTATAAATTAATTGCTGGTAGGCGATGAGACCAAGACTGATAACTGTCCCAATCCAAAACGATAAGATGAGCATCGAAAATGTACCTACTGCCCCGACCATGAGCCCAAGCGGAATAGCGAGCTTCGCATCCCCAAAACCAATCCACTGCCCTTTTGAATACGCCCATAGCGCCCAAAAGAATACAAATGAAGCGACTGCTCCAAGGAGACTCGAGAAAAGATTATTAATCGTTGGATCGAGATAAAAACCATACCCAACTGCCCCCATCGCCACCACCAACAGTGCTATGACAAAACCATCAGGAATAATCATATGCGCGATGTCGTATACCACAATAACTACCAACAGTGCAGCGAGCATAAGACCAAGCACGAGCGGTACAACGCTCGTCGTCGTCATTGCAACGACCACAAACAAGACCGCAGTCGAAAGCTCCACCCAAAAGTAGCGACTCGGAATTAAAGCACTACACGACCGACATCGACCACGCAACGCGACAAATGATACGAGCGGGAACAAATCGTACCAGCGCAGCGGTGTCTGACACGAGAGACAGTGTGAACTCCCGGCAAGCGACTTCCCCGTATGAAAACGGTAAATAAATACATTGAGAAAACTCCCAATAATAACCCCGAAGCCACTGATAAAGACTAGATACTGCCACCACGGAATCATGAGTAACTCAACCATATTATTAAGTATACAGTACACATGAGAGGAAACGACGAAAAGCTCACAACAAAAAACACCCATGAAGGGTGTTTTTTGTTGTGAGCTTACAGATTAACTACAGAGGTAATCGTTGGTGGCACTAAGTGCACCCACAGGGGTTTCACCACTAAACCCGGTTGAGTCAGCACAGAATCCACGAGTCGTACTGGCGGTCATCGGAGCCAATACAGCCCAACTTGAAGTGGCGTGGTTACAGACGGCGTTTCCAGCAGAACTAATCGCGTTTACTGCTACGGTATCATTTCCATCATTAGACTGCTGACCAATAGCAGCAATAAGAGCTGCGGTTGATGCGTCAGTACAAACTGTTTGGTAACTGTTCGTAGTTGTGTAAATGATTTCAGCTTGCGCCTTCATACTATTAACACTTCCCTTCGCTGAAGCATCATTACCTGATGATCGAGCCGTACCAAGTGAAGCAAGTACAGTTGCAGCCAAGATACCGATAATTGCGATCACAACGAGGAGCTCAATGAGCGTAAAGCCGCGCTGTGGTTGTGTTTTAAACATAGAGTTTATAACAAATTTAAGTGATTAAGATGTCGTACTCATTCAGACATCAGCTGCATGTCTTAATGAGTCTGACGAACCCGACGTTGTAGTCGGCTCCATATAGTATACGGCTCGTTAATCATGAGCGCGTTACTGCCCGTGTGGACAATTACCTCTACACTGCAGTCGTAATGTTGTAAATCGGCATCAACACTGAAGCCAAAAGTACACCAACACCCAGACCGAGCATCACAATCATCACTGGCTCGATAAGACCAATGAGTGTATCAATGGCATTATTCACCTCACGACGATAGAAAAGAGCAAGGGTGCTCAAGATCTCAGAGAGACTACCTGTCTCTTCACCGACACGAATCATCTGCGAGAGCACGGTTGGAATCTCTTGGTAATCACTCATGGAATCAGCAAACGAACGACCAGCCTTCACATCAGCCAGGACCGCGGCTAAAATTTCTTGATACACAAGACTTTCGACCACCTCAGAGGTCACCTCAAGCGCTGGTACAATCGAGATACCACTAGAGAGCATCGTGGACATGTTATCACAGAGACGCGTGAGAATGAGCTTTCGCTTCAAATCACCTACGTATGGAAGCGCTAACATAAACTCATCGAGCATACGGGCACCAACCGGTGACTTTAAAAATTGCCAACCCGCAATCATTCCGACCGCTACGAGAATCAATATTACCCCAATCCAGTTCACCAAGAAATCTGAGATACCAATTACGATACGAGTATAGATAGGCAACTCCCCACCAGCATCAATGAGAATCTGTGCCACCTTCGGGATCACCATAGTAAGCATCAGTATCATCACAATACAAAAGATACTGATGACGAAAATTGGGTAGATGAGAGCGTTTCGTGCCTTCATCGCAATTTCGTACGAACGGTCGAGATAATCAGCCAAATAACTAAACGACTTATCGAGTGACCCAGACTCTTCACCAGCTCGAACCAAGTTCACATAAAACGGTGAGAAGACATTTGGATGGGCGGCCAAGGCTCGAGAAATAGAACTACCGCCTTGGAGGTCATCAACGATTTTGTTAAGGACGTTTTGAAGCATCGGGTTCTCCACTTCGGCAGACAACAAGCGAAAGATACGGAGTGGTGATACGTGCGCAAGAAAGAGCGTTGAGATTTGTCGGGAGAGAATTACAATCTCTTTTGGCTTAATACGATGAAGAAACGAAATATCGATATCAAGAATACTTTGCTTCTCCTCAACTGGATCAATACTAATCACCGTATACCCGCGCTTTTGTACTACCGAGATAGCAGCGTCGATACTTGCAGCCTCAACCGTACCTTCACGCTGTACGTTTCCGCTATCAATTGCCTTATACTTAAATAACATACAAACTAAATGAGGCGCTCAAGACCTTTTGGGTGGGTTGAATAGAAGAAGGCATTCTCGACCGTAATCTCACCACGTTGCACCAGCTGGGCTAAGGTTCGGTTCATATCAATCATACCGTGCTCAAGACCCGTCTCAATGACTGAGTAGATTTCATGAATTCGCTTCTCACGGATAAGATTTGAGACTGCCGTGTTATTAACAAGGAGTTCGTAGGCTGGGACCATGCCCCCAGCAATACGTGGAATCAGTCGCTGTGAGAACACTCCAAGGAGCGAAGAAGCAAGCTGTGTTCGAATTTGGTCTTGCTGCGCACCAGGGAATGAATCAATGATACGATTCATCGTCTGAGCAGCATCATTTGTGTGAAGGGTTGCAAATACTAAGTGACCAGTCTCAGCTGCTGTTACTGCAGTCGCAATAGTTTCTGGACTTCGCATTTCACCAATCAAAATCACATCAACGTCCTGGCGAAAGGCAGCATGAAGCGCGTCTTCAAACGTGGCAGTATCGATACCCACCTCTCGTTGGTCGATAACTGCTTTCTGTGGTGTATAGACATACTCAATCGGATCTTCTATCGTGACGATATGATCAGCACGCTTCTGGTTGATTTGATTGACCATAGCAGCAAGTGTTGTTGACTTACCTTGCCCGACCGGTCCCACACACAAAAAGAAACCTTGAGTACGTTCAGTAAAGCTTTCGAGAATTGGGGGCAGATTAAGCTCTTCGAGGGAGAGAATGACATTAGGAATAAGACGGAGCACAATTGACGGATTGCCCTTTTGATAAAAGGCATTACCACGAAAGCGTACCTTGCCGGCAGCTTCATAAGAAAAGTCAACTTCGGTCCGTGTTTCCAGCCGCTCAAAGAAGGCGGGGCGCATCATCACCTTAGCAAAGGCTCGCACATCTTCATCTGTTAGGATAGGCTTCCGGAGCAGTGGCACGAGAGAACCCGTAACACGAATCGTCGGATGGTTACCAACAGAAAGGTGTAAATCAGAACCAAGTTCATTTACAACGGTAGCAAGGAGTATTTCCAGTTCTTTTTTATAGTCGACTGCCATAATATATGATTACTTTAATACATCCTTCATTATCTCTTCGACCCGCTTTACCACTTCACTTGGCACAGACTGCGCTTTGATAATGTAACCCACCGCACCAGCTGCTTTCGCCTCATCAATATCCTGGTCTTGCCCCTGATTTGAAAGCACGATGAAATGTGCAGCGAAATCTGGTTTAACTTTCTTGAGCTCAACCATGAGCTCAACTCCAGTCATACCAGGCATAATCATGTCAACGATAACTAAATCAAACGATGTATCAGTTTCGAGGACACGCAACGCGTCGGTCGCATTCACTGCCGTTTGCACTTGATGACCACACTCAATAAACTTTGTGGCGTACATGTCGCGCAAAAATGTATCGTCATCAACTAACAGTATTTTCATTAGTATTCATTATAGCTGGTGTCGGGAGAGTATCGGCCTGGTTATCGACAACCGGAAGTGAGAGGTCCCCATCAATATCCTCAAGACCAACTTTAGATCCAAAGCTGTTCATTTCCTCAAGCGGAATCTTGTGATCAAGCATTTTAACCACTGCATCTTCTTGCATGCTCATAAAGCCGTGCTGGCGCGCTTCCTGGTAAATATCATCCTCTGATGCGCCCTTGAGTACAAGATTTTGAATTGCTTCATTTATTTCAAGCACTTCCATTACCGCAATACGACCCTTAAGACCAGTGGTGCTCCCCGGACTTGGTTCTGGTTCTAGATAGGTGGTGGATTGCGGGATACGGTTACGGTACTTTTCTGGCAAACCTTCAAAGGATTTATCGATACGAGTCTTGAGCCCACTATCAATTGTTACCTCACGACCAGTGCCAGGCTTAATTCTTCTTGCGAGTCGTTGAGCAATAGCAAGCTTCAGCGTCGGAGCGATGAGATACGGATCAATGCCCATATCAATAAGTCGAGGTATCACTCCGATTGAGTTATTCGTGTGGATAGTCGAGAGTACCAAGTGACCAGTGAGCGCAGCCTGGATTGCAAGCTGGGCTGTCTCCTTATCACGAATCTCTCCCACCATGATGACATCCGGGTCTTGACGAAGGGCGGCGCGTAGACCGGCTGCAAAGGTGTAGCCAATCTCTGGACGTACTTGCGACTGACTCACACCTTCAATATCATATTCGACCGGATCTTCTAGGGATAAAACATTTTGTGTTGCTTTATCAAGCTCTGCTAGCATTGCATAGAGTGTTGTCGACTTACCTGAACCGGTCGGTCCAGAAATGAGAATAATACCAAATGGTTCATGGACCATACGGCGAATGACCTCAAGATGATGACCGGTGATTCCAACGTCCTCGAGTGAACGTACCCCTTTCTCATTATCAAGAATACGCATAACCACCTTCTCACCGTGCGAAGTCGGCAGAATCGAAACACGAAAGTCGATTTTTCGTCCATCAAATGTTGCTGAAAAGCGACCATCTTGTGGCTTACGTCGTTCGTCAAGTCGCATCGATGAAAGAATTTTGATACGTGCGGCCACTGCTTGCTGAACATTCTTTGGGAGCTCAAGACTGGTTTGCAGGACGCCATCAACACGAAACCGTACAATCAGCTTCTTGGCTGTAGGTTCGACGTGGATATCAGATGCAAATCCGTCAATTGCGTACCGAAGGATGGTAGCCACAATCTTTGTGACCGGGGCATCTTCCTTCATATGCTCCATCACATCAGCGGGTGTATCTCCCTCCCCTTGTGCACTTTTCTTATCGAGCTCATCATCGAGCTCTGACTCAAGTGAACCAAGTGCATCAGTTACCTCAGCCTTAATATTTGAATAGGCGGCTTGTGCCTTCTTTACTTCTTCAGTAAAAAGATACACCAGCTTGTAAGGAATATTATGTTTAGCACTTATGAAGTTGAGCACTTCACGCATCTGTAGATCATCAGGATTGTTGACACCAATTATCAACACACCATCCTCAACCTTCAATGGAACAATCTGATAGTGAGTGGCCGAATCTTCAGGAATAAACGACAACACTTCAGACGATATTGAAAATTCTTCCTCAAGAGTGTATGGGGGAATTTCGTAGTATAGCGCAAACACTCGCTTCACCTGTTCGGGAGTAATACCAATATTAATAAGAATCGACTCGAGAGCGATTTGCTCATTAGCTTGGCGAACAGAAATCTCTTCAAGTTGTGCCGTTTGGAGTAACCCCTCTGCTACGAAGAGATCTAGAACATTCATAAAGAAAGTTACGGAGCAACAATATTCTCCACGATTGGAGATACGAATAAATCACGATTTCCCACTGGTTGCTCTGGGAGAATAGTGGAGTTTGACTGCAATGAAGTAAATCTCGGATCATTAAACAGCTCACCAGTAATATTCACGGCTTCAAGCTTCGTGCGTCGTTCTATGAATACCTGGGTTTTCATGAGAACCTGGTCGTCAACTGGACTCACAGCATCAGTGAGATTAAAGCTGTTGCCACCGACAAACAAATAGTAACCGAGACCGACGAGCACAAGACCGAGAATTCCTATGATGATGTTTTGTAGAGATGCTGGCATACGATTTAATTAACTACAGTAGAAACTACTCCATTATCTGAAGTGAGTGTATACACTTCCAAGCGGAGTGTTGCACTCAAGGTTGCACCTTCACCAGAAGGTACTATTGAAGCTTCACGAATAAGGAACTGGTAGTTATTTGACTCGATAATCCGCAAAAGACGCTTTACTCCTTCATAATCTGTATTGACTGCCAAGGTAAATACCGCTGACTGAAGATTTGACAGCACCGGATCAACCGCAACCTCTTCACCCTCAGTAGTCACGACACCACCGCCAGAGTCAGATGGTGAATAATCAAGCCGAGTGACTGAGAGACCCGCAGCCCGGACTATACTCTCTATGTCACGCATAACTGCAATTTCATCAATACTATTTGGCATGTAACGCTCAAGCGATTGTCGCCCACTCATCGGTAGATTATTGATGGTATTAATATGCTGGTTAAGAAGAGTTGTCACTTCTTCAACCCTGAGGCGCTCAGCATTATATTGAGCGATTCTATCTTGCTGGGCTCGAAAAGAGTCAATAGTTGGCATCACGAATATGATGACAATACCGACCGATACCACTATCATAAACAATTGAACAACGGGAGAATTTGAAAACATATACTATTCAGGAATATTATCAATCACCGTGTCACTTACTTCCGCTCCGTCTGTCACAGATTCGGTATCCACTACCTCATTGTCAGAAGCGCCAACATCTACAACAGGCTCTGACGTACCGGTAACTGGCGCACCAACAATCTGTGGATCAAACGCAATTGAGTCCTTAGTAAAGGTAAACTTACCATTCATTGTTACAGATTCTCCGAAACCTTCTTCACTTGGTGGTATAAACGTAACTGAGTCAAGTAAAGCATTATCAAAGCTGACCGACTCCTTACTGTACTCAGTTCGCTGGAATAACGCAGCGTCAAGATTGATGGTTGTGAGAGAGGCACTTGCTTCAATTGTATTTGGCGATGTACGCAAAAACTTTAAGTCACTAAATCCAACTGATTGCAACGTTGATTGTTCAAAAACCTCAAGTGCTCGGACCAATGATACATGATTATCTATGAGTGCATTTGCAGCCTTGAGTCGAGAGTCGAACTCGAGCACCGTTGCCATATCCGCTTCACGGAAATCAGATATTGCTTGATCAAGGTTGGTGACCGCTTCATTGAACTGCTTGTCAGTGTATAAACTGTAGACATACACCGCAGCGGCTGAAGTTGGAGCTGCTACTAAGCATGCATAGCTGACAATTGAAATCAAAAAAAACGTATGCGTACGTCGCTGGCGTACACGAGGTCCGGTCGAACGCTTCGGGATAAAAGAACTAGAGTTAGGATTCTCTGGCATGAGACTATTATAGGGTGTCGTGTGAGACACTGTGCATGATGCACTGTGGATACGCACTACTCAAAGTATCGAAGCGCAGCCCCAAGAGCAGTTCCGAATAACGGACCTACAATCGTTAATGCATCCTCCATAAATGCCGGGTAAGCAACCTTGTCAAACGGACGAATATGCATCACCTCAACACCTAGTTGTTCAGCGACGAACGTATCAGTCCCCACACCAAGAGAGCCGCCGCCCGTTAGCACGATACGAGACACCTTTTCACCGGCTTTCGTTTCATATTCATCCATTACCTGACGAAACTCTTTCATCACACGAGCATAGGTAACCATAGTCACCTTTCGAACCAAGGTAGCATCTGGACTATCGGGAGTGACGGTACGCTTGAGTAGCTCAGCGTCACTGAAAGAACATTCTTTTTCTTTCATGAGACGCTCTGTCACTTTTACTCCCGCTGTCGGAATACGATGCATACGCTGAAGGAGGCCATCTTTCACGAGATAGAGCTTACTCACACCAGCACCAATATCAATTACTGCCATATGAGGAGTGTCGCTCGTATAACCAGCCCGAATTGCACTAAAGCATTCAATCTCAGTTGGAGGTGCTGGCAGTTCTACCGTCTGCATCAAAGTCATAAAGCGAGCGAGCGCATCGTTTTGAATTGCCGCCAAAAGCACATCGCGCTGAGTTCCTTCCTCACTTTGCACACCAACCTCAGCCCAATCGAGTGTTACATCTGCAATTGGCACTGGAATATACTTCTTTGCTTCAACTCGGACTCGAGAAGAGATATCCTCTTCTGGTCCGGCAGTCATACTCATCGTCGTTACAAAGCTTGACGAGAGAGGGATAGCGAGTACCGCCTTCTTAGCTTTTACCGCTGACTCACGAAGAATATCAACCATTGCCTGACGTTCGAGTGCTGGCGTTAATTGCGTTGTTTGACCAATCACCTTACCCTCCTCATAGGGAGCGACTTGCAACTCACCATACGTAGTGAGCGTAATAACACCATCACGATCCTCGAGTTCTACAACCTTAATCGCAGCAGAGCCAATATCAATTCCAACCACTCGACCAAACGTCTGAGCTTTCGGAGTCGCTTTTACAAAGAAATTAATCAGTGACATACTTTGTACGTATAGTAGCATGCGTATTTATCTATGGAGCCACTCATGCACAACTTGAAACATCTCAGTGATTTCATTTTCCCACCAAGTGACTCTCTCCGCCTTATTCGACAAACCACTCACTTTGATATCGTCACGCTGTATCACCTACAACACCATCAAACAGTAATCACGCTCAGTGAGTATCAAGAACCTTGTGTCAAAGCCATCATCACCGCCGCCAAGTTTGAACACAACGAGGGAGCGCTCGAACTCCTTACCCCACTCCTTACTCGCTATCTCACTGACGAATCGTTACCACTGACGACCACAGTATTCGTACCAATCCCCCTCCACCCAAAGCGACAACGTGAGCGTGGCTATAACCAAATTGAGAGTCTCCTTCTCTATCTACAGTCATCACATACAACACCCATTACCATCATGTCCGCACTTAAACGGACTCGTAATACAGAAGCACAGAGTCATCTTGGAAAGCATGAGCGCAAGGAAAACGTGAAGGACGCTTTTATCATAAACCCACTTATTCGCCCACGTAAGGGTATTACCGACATTATTCTTCTTGATGATGTCGTTACGACTGGCAACACGCTCAAGAGCGCAGCTGCCGTTCTGAGAAAGCACACTGCTCCGCATATTCGCATTCATCAAATGGCGGTGGCGCGGGCGTATTAAAATAAAATGGCACATGACAGGTAGCAAGGGTGTGATTCGGTCACTCTCATGGATTTTTATCTCGTCTTAGGGACTCAAAAAAATCTCATTCGCTCGACCCCCACTCGCGCTGCAGAGTCCTCACTTCGTTCCGGTTGTGTCCCCGACGCTTCGGTTCGAATCTCACATCCTCGCGCAACAGCAACGACCGCAATGCGAGTGCATTGCGGTCGGCTGATTGCTGAACAAAATGTAGATTCGATCACGAGTTACTAACTATAATTGTTCGCCTTTGGCTCCAATTCTAGTAAGTACTCTCGACCCCGGCGCACTCGTGACAGAGCCACATCGTTTACGCCTTTCGAATCTCACCGCGAGTGACATTAGTCACTCGCTCATCCTCCGCCCAATAAAATAACCGCCTTTGAGGGCGGTATTTTATACGGGCGGAGGATGTGAGATTCGAACTCACGAGGCCGGTTAGGGCCCGACGGTTTAGTAAACCGTTGGTTTCAACCACTCACCCAATCCTCCGTGCGCATTAGTATAGACGATATCATTCATTTGTCTACAGGCCTTACAAATACAGGAGATATTTCACTTCTTACATTCACTCGTTCATTGGCGGAGACGAGAGGATTCGAACCTCCGGAAGCTTTTACACTCCTCCTCGTTAGCAGTGAGGTGCACTAGGCCACTATGCGACGTCTCCGTGTCCGACAGTGTACTTCAATTAGATAACCTTTTCAAATGCTTAGGGTTACTGGTTCCAAAAATAGCAAGATACCTTTTTACCATTGCTTGAGCTTCAATTGTAATATTGTTTCCATTGTAAGTAGTATTGATTGACTCTGTTAGTAGCCCTGCTCTTACTTGCGTTCGTAAAAGTTCTGAGATAGAAGAAAATCCAATTTTTGGGTAACGATATACTTTTTCTTTGACTCGATACGTATGAATGTAACACGTACCGTCTGTATCAAACAAACCTCTGATACAAGCACGGTGGTAATCACTCCGTTCTTGCACCCAAGGCGGTATAGACAAATTTTGTTTAATCTTATTACCTCTTCTCAATCCTATCGCAACTAAATGATTAGCAAGTTTTTTTCTTGAGACGACTATGTTAATCGCCTGAGCATCTTTGCGAGTGTATACCGATGGAGTCACGTCAAATAATCTTTGTATGAGACCAATAACATATTGAGCATACTCTGCGTCATCAATTGAATGCAGAGTAACTGTTACATGGTAGTCAGTAATACTGCCATCACCGAGCATAATTCCAATGAATTCAGCTAGCTCTACAGAGTATTGGGGCAACCCAACATATTTTGATCGAGTTGATTGAAGACGACGTAACTTACCCTCGTTATTCCACCACTGTTGCCAAGCAACTTTTCTCTTAGACTCATCAATCGGAACTTTACCAAATTTTTTTACCACCGCTAACCCACCGAGTCGACCAGTAGCACGAGCGGTATCAGATATTTGTACTCGATAGAAATGAGTAGCCGCAACCGGGACTAATGTGCTCAGTGTTTTAAAAACCTCCTCAGGAAATGAAAAAAGACCTCGCGACCAATCACGTACTGTTCTTTCTGAACATTCGCAAATTATCGCCAATTCAGTTACAGTGTGTGACTCCCGGAGTCGTACCATCCATTTGATTTGGTCTTGTGGATGGTAAAAGTGTACTCGACACATGAAAACAATAATTCAAGCAATTCTCCATATGATATCATACTCCAGTAATTAACATGCAACTCTTTCATCGACTCCTCCTCAATAATCTCTTTGCGCTCACGACCACCAACTTCGTGTGGTTTGCCCTCACCTTTTGGGCCATTGTCGAGACTCGCTCGGTTATCGTTGCTTCATTCATTGCTGGTATATTCGCTGTTACAAATATGGTCGGCGCCATATTCTTTGGTGCTTTTGTTGACCATAACCGGAAAAAGGTTGCTATGGTCGTGAGTAGCATTGCTTCGCTTATCGCCTTTAGTCTCGGAGCTCTCCTCTACTTCCTCACCCCAGCCGAGACGTTTAGTGATGCCACCAATCCACTCCTCTGGTGTCTGGTACTCATTCTCATGATTGGCACGGTGGCGGGAAATATTCGTAACATCGCCCTATCGACGAGTGTCACCATTCTTTTCAAGGATGACCGCGACAAAGCCAACGGGCTCATCGGTGCCACGCTTGGCTTCAACTTTGCGATTACCTCGATCCTCAGTGGACTTGTTATTGGATTCTCAACTATGGGAGTTGCACTCATGATTGCAATTGCAGTCACAGCCCTCGTCCTTGTGGATATGCTGACCATCAGCTATCCAGAAACAGTCATCACCCATGACGAGAACGGTGAGAAAAAGCGGGTTGATATCCGCGGTACGATTGCACTTATCATTGGTATTCCGGGTCTCGCTGCCCTCATCCTCTTTACCACGTTTAATAACTTTCTTGGTGGTGTCTTTATGGCGCTCATGGATGTGTATGGACTCTCACTCGTATCAGTTGCCACCTGGGGCATTATGTGGAGTATCGTGTCTTTTGCGATGATTGCAGCGAGCGGTCTCGTTGCACGCTATGGAGCCGGCGCCTCACCGCTCCGCACCATTCTCATCGTCAACCTCATCTCCTGGACATCATGTATTCTCTTCCCGCTCCAGCCATCAATCATTCTTCTTGCAATTGGTATGTTTATTTGGATGTTTACCTTCCCGTTTGCTGAAGCAGCTGAACAAACAGTCCTCCAGGAAATTGTACCGCTCGAACGCCAAGGTCGAGTGATTGGTTTCGGCCAAAGTCTTGAGTCAGCAGTATCGCCAATTACGACCTTTATGATTGGACCGCTCGCACAGCTTTTATTCATTCCGTTTATGACCACTGGTGCTGGTGTCTCACTCATTGGTGCCTGGTTCGGGACCGGCGAAGCGCGTGGTATTGCCCTCGTGTTCATTTTAGCTGGTGTCCTTGGTCTTATTGCCACCGTCATCGCCTGGTATTCAAAATCATTTCGCTACCTCGCCCAGCACCACGACGAATTACGTCAATCTGCATAACACAAAAGCGACCCCACTCCGGGTCGCTTTTGTGTTTGTGACATCTTTTACTTAATCACACTCGCCACCGCCTTCACGAGACCCGGGGTCATGACGCCCGGTATCACCTCATCAACCGTTGGCTTTTTCACAAGACTCGCGATCTTCTTCGCAGCTGCGAGCTTCATCTCATCCGTAATCGCCGTTACTCCTCTATCAAGCGCACCACGGAAGATACCCGGGAACGCGAGCGAGTTATTGACCTGATTAGGATAATCACTCCGCCCAGTTGCTACCACAAATGCTCCGGCACGCTTCGCATCCTCTGGCATAATCTCTGGAATTGGATTTGCAAGCGCAAACACAATTGCTTTCTCTGCCATCTTCTCAATATGTGCTGGTGCAATGGTACCAGGACCAGAGAGTCCAATGAGGACATCCGCTCCCCCAACCACCGCATGTACATCACCCTGGAGCTTCTCAGGATTTGTAAACTGGGCTAAATCTTTTTTGTACCCGCCGAGGTCTGGTCGACCCGCATAAATCGCTCCCTTACTATCAGTGACGGTAATGTTCTTGATGCCAGCCTTCTGAAGGAGGAGGGTCACTGCTCGCCCGGCAGCACCAGCGCCAACCACCACCACTTTGAGTGACTCAAGCTGCTTCCCAACCACCTTTGACGCATTAATAAGACCAGCGAGAACCACAATCGCGGTGCCATGCTGATCGTCATGCATGACCGGAATCGAGAGCTCTGCCTTTAGGCGCTCTTCAATCGTGAAGCAGTGAGGCGCGGCAATGTCTTCAAGATTAATACCACCGAATGTTGGCGCAATATGCTTGATGGTCTTAATGATTTCCTCTGGGTCGTGCGTATCAAGTACAATTGGGAAAGCATCGACCCCTGCCATCGCTTTAAAAATCGCACACTTCCCTTCCATCACCGGAAGTGCTGGCACAGCACCAAGATTACCAAGACCCAAGATAGCTGAGCCATCAGAAATAACCGCCACCGTATTCTTCTTAATGGTGTAGGTACGCGCATCTTTTGGATTCTTGTAGAGATGAGTCGACACTGCCCCGACACCAGGACTGTACATGGTACTCCAGTCATCACGATTCTCGAGCTTTCCCTTACTCATGACCGCAAGCTTACCGCCGAGCTTCTTATGAAGCGCGAGCGCGAGCGCGTTGTAGTCTTTTTTCTTAGCTGGTGCTTTTTTGGCAACTGGTTTTGCCGGGGCTTTTGGCGCCACTTTCTTAGCCGACACCTTTTTAGCTGGAGTTACTTTTTTGGTTGGTGGTACTGATTTCTTGGTAGCCATACTGAAACATCACTAAACAATAATGACCTAGTATACCACCAGCGGCGTATAAAAAAGTATCCCCAGCAC